>JAPLMV010000183.1 GCA_026386835.1 Planctomycetota bacterium
CCTTAAGCATAATAAGGCAGTCTGCCTAATTCCATAGCTATATCTATTGTTATAACCTTTACCTTTTTAGGAACTATCAAATGATGCGGGGCAAAATTCAAAATGCCCGTAATTCCAGCATCGACCAGTGCATCGGCGACCTGTTGTGCGGCTGGTGCTGGCGTAGCGACAATTCCGAGCGAAATGCCGCGTTTTTTTAAGGTTCGCAGATTTGAAACATCCTCTACGGTCCTGCCGCTGATTTTTTTACCGATTTTTGCCTGGTCGCTGTCAAAGACAGCCAATATCTCAAAACCATATACTCCAAAACCTGGATAGGCCAAAATAGCTTTTCCGAGATTGCCTGCGCCAATCAGCGCTGTTTTATGTTTGTTACCCAGCTTGAGAATATTGCGAGTCTGCTTTATCAGCGTATTAACATCGTAGCCGACCCCGCGGATACCGAAATATCCAAAATAAGAAAAATCCTTTCTAATCTGTGCGGGATTAAAGTGCAGAAAATCGGCGAGTTTCTCGCTGGATACGCCTTTTGCTCCGGTTTCCGCAAAGTAAAGCAGACCGCGCAGATAAACCGGCAGGCGGCGAATACTCTCATCTGGTATCTTACGATATCTCATAAACAAATATATAATACGTTTGTGCTTGTGCTCACAATCACAAAGTAAGGTATTGTACACGCAAAAATTTATTTATCAAGAAAATTCCGGCAATTTTTGCAGCCAGGCGTATGCTCGTCATGTTAAAAAAAGGCAGCAGGGTTCCCTGGATATCCAATAATTGAATAATCTTTAAATTGACAACGACGTCTGTTTGTTCTAAAATACCTCCATGCTTTTGGAAAGGGCTTATTATGGATTTTGAGCAGAATAATAATCAAACGCCGCCACCGCCAATTTACAATGTGATTCAAAACGCACCAGCAGTACCGAAAAGACGCGGATGGAAGATTTTCTGGGGCATTATCACAACATTTTCGATTTTGGCAAATGTCATACTGCTTTTGCTGCTGGTCGGGGTAGCTGCGATTTTTGCAACAGGTCAAAGGGGGTTTTTAACAGAGGAAATAATACAGGCCGGCCCCAAAACCACCAAGATAGCAGTAATATCCGTAAATGGAGTAATTGATGACATGCGGTCCAGCGAGGTATATGAACAGCTAATAACTGACAGAAGCGACAGCCGAGTCAAAGGTCTGATTATCAGGGATAATACCCCCGGCGGAATGATTTCATCGAGCGACCAGATATACAATGAGATATCGAAATACCGCCATGAAACAAATAAGCCGGTCGTCGCATTTATGCAGGGTATCGCCGCTTCAGGCGGATATTACGCCGCAGTTTCATGTGATAAAATCATCGCTGAGCCGACCGCAATCACCGGCTCAATCGGTGTGATAATAGGCCACTTTGTCCTGCAGGAATTGCTTGAGCAAAAGCTCGGAATCCAGCCGGTCATAATCAAATCGGGCCCGAAAAAAGATTGGCCCAGCCCCTTCCAGATGGTTACAGACGAGCAGAAACAGTATTTGCAGGATAAGCTCATTACGCCCGCTTATGAAAGATTTGTCCAGCTTGTCGCCCAAGGCAGAAGTGCGGTACTTACGATTGACGACGTCCGTCGCCTTGCCGACGGCAGCATCTACGGCGCCAAGGAGGCGCTTGGCGAAAAGCTCATTGACCAGATCGGCTATCTTGATGATGCGATAAATCTGGTCAAATCTCTGGCAGAACTTGAGCAGGCCGCTGTGATTGAATACCGCAAGCCCTTCTCGTTATCCGACATTCTGAGCGCAGGCAGTGCCGGCTCTTTGAAAATCACCAGTTCTGCGTTATACGAATTCAGCACACCGAAAGTAATGTATCTTTGGAGCGGATATTATTAGTCAACTGACACATTTAGGGAAGAGTGGGAATGGTGTGAAAGTGGGAAGGCAGAGGCGGAGGCAAAATTCTATTACCACAAAACCTTGAAATTGTTAAAAAAACACAGGTTTGGCGGGGAAAATTTAACCTTAAAAAGCTGTTTATTAGCAGTTTCTTATCAGTTTTGCAGTATAGGCCTTTGGCCGCTTGACTGTGCTTGTCAGAAAATGATACGATGATATTCCCGGGTGTCGTTTAAGAAACCGATTTGGAGTTGGAAATAGTTGATTGGCGGTAATTTTACGATGGGCGTAAAAATAGCTATAGGTGGTAAGGGCGGCGTCGGCAAGACCACGGTTTGTGCCATATGGGCGAAACTATTTTCCGAGGACGGCCTTGACGTCTTGGCAATTGATGCCGACTCGAGCGTCAGCTTGTCTCTGGCGTTCGGCATACCCTTCGAAAAAACTCCAAAGCCCCTTATCGAAATGAAGGAACTTATCGGTGAGCGCAGCGGCACAGGAAAAAATGCGGTCGGGGCATATTTCAGATTGAACCCCAAAGTCAGTGACCTGCCTGAGCAGTTCTGGCTCGATTTGGGCAAGGTCAAACTGCTGGTTTTGGGGGCAATCACACAGGCAGGGGCCGGCTGTGCCTGTGCGGAAGGCGCGTTTTTAAAGGCACTTCTGACGCATACAATCCTGCAGAGGCAGGAGGTTGTTCTGGTTGATTTGGCCGCCGGTGTGGAATGTATGGGCAGAGCCAGCGTTCAGGGCATTGATGCGATGGTGGTGGTTGTCGAACCTGGCGCAAGGAGCATTGAAACTGCTAACAGCGTTGCAGCGATGGCTAATGAGCTTGGGATAAAAACTGTCGGCGTAATTGGAAACAAGATTACGGACAAATCCCAGATTGATGTAATTAAATCCGGCTTGGCTAAGCAGAGTTCAGTGGTATGGCTGGGAGCATTGCCCTACAGCAAAACCCTGCAGCAGGCAGACCTGAAACGAGAACCGGTGATTGACGCAGACAAAAAAATCGTGAAAGAATTGACGAAGGCAAAAAATAAATTGATGGAATTAATAAGTGGATAGTGGATGGTGATTAGTGATTCGCAGATTCGAACCACTAACCACGAATCACAAACCACGAAAGAGTGAGGTATTTATGAATCCGCAGGAACGCAGTATTGACAAGGCGTCACAGGAAATGTTAAGCCGAATGACAGCGGCAGGCCAGGAAAACGCATGGGACCGGCTTGCGGCACAGTTGCCTCAGTGTGGTTTCGGCAAGCAGGGAATCTGCTGCCGGATTTGCACGATGGGGCCGTGCCGAATATCCAAGAAATCACCGCTTGGTGTTTGCGGCGCAAATGCCGACACCATTGTTGCCCGCAACTTTTTAAGAGCTGTTGCTGCAGGCACGAGTGCACACAGCGACCACGGCAGAGGTGTTGCGGAGGTATTTCTGGAGGCGGCAAAAGGGGATGTGAAGGATTACGGGATAAAGGACAGGGTTAAGTTATTCAAACTTGCAAAGGAGTTCGGCGTTGAGACCAAGGACCGCTCTGTAAACGATATTGCGACAGATGTCGGCAAGATTGCAGTAGAGGAGTTTGGCAAGCACGAGGGGACGCAATTGATGGCTCGCAGGGCGCCGGCGGTGAGACAGGCACTTTGGAAAAAGTTTGACATTACGCCGCGGGCGATAGACCGCGAGGTTGTCGAGGCGCTTCACAGAAGCACGATGGGTGTGGACCAGGATTACAAGAACCTGATTATGCATGCATGCAGAACCGCACTTGCGGACGGATGGGGCGGCTCGATGCTTGCGACGGAATTGCAGGATATACTTTTCGGTACGCCGTATCCGGGCAAAGGCGAAGTGAACCTCGGTGTGCTGAAAAAAGATGAAGTAAACATCGTGGTGCATGGTCATGAGCCGATTCTGTCAGAGATGATTGTTGCTGCGGCGCAAGATGGCGAACTGTTGAAACAGGCACAAAGCGTCGGCGCAAAGGGAATCAATGTCGCAGGGATGTGCTGCACGGCAAATGAGCTTCTTTCGCGACATGGTATTCCTGTAGCGGGAAATTTCTTAAGTCAGGAACTGGCGGTTGCCACAGGCGCGGTGGACGTGATGGCTGTGGATGTGCAGTGCGTGATGGAGGGTCTTGCGCAGGTTGCCCGCTGTTACCATACCAAGCTGATTACCACCGTGGATAAGGCAAGAATTACCGGTGTTGAGCATATTTCGATGGATGAGAAGAACGTTCTCAATACAGCCAAGAAAATTGTCAAAATGGGCATCGAAAACTACAAGAACCGTGGTGAAGTTTACATCCCAAATGAAAAACAAACGGCAGTGATGGGCTTTACTCACGAGTCAATCAACTATATTCTCGGCGGACATTACCGGGCGAGCTATCGGCCGCTGAACGATAATATTATTAACGGCAGAATACGCGGGGTGGTCGGTATTGTCGGCTGCTCAAATCCGAAGGTTCAGCAGGACTTTACGCATACGACACTGGCTAAAGAGCTTATTAAAAGGGATGTTCTGGTGCTGACACCGGTTGTGCAACAATCGCATGCGGCAAACAGGGGTTGACAAATCCCAAGATTGCACTTGAATGGGCAGGGCCGGGTCTTAGAGAGGTTTGCGAAGCGGTGGGCATACCGCCTGTATTGACCTGCGGCAGCTGCGTGGATAACAGCCGGCTGCTTGTTGCCTGCTCGGAAATCGTGCGTGAAGGAGGCCTTGGCGACGACATATCCCAGTTGCCGGCAGCAGGGGCATGCCTTGAGTCGATTACCGAAAAGGCGATTGCCATCGGCCAATATTTTGTGGCGAGCGGCATGATGGTTATTTTCTCAAATGAAATGCTGCCTATACACGGCAGTCAGAACGTCAGTGATTATCTGCTTAACGGCATCGAAAAGGACCTTGGCGGAAAATGGGTTCTCGAAGCCGACCCTGTAAAGGCAGCAGAAATCCTTTTAGCTCAAATCGAGAGCAAGCGTGATGCCCTTGGCATCAACAAGAAATCGGAACGTAAACTTTATGACATGGCCGACAGGCGTGCATTGATTGTTTAAGGATAGAAGAGGTTAAAATATGTCTAAAATTATTGCATCAGCAGCCATACGAGGGGCACATAAGATAGCCGGACAGGCCAGGGATATATTATCCAAGGCCATCGCCGAAAAGGGCAGAGACTGTCCGGTGGAATTTCCCAATACCGGCTATTATATGCCAATCATTTATTCAATGACCGCAAGGGCGGTAAAAACCCTTGCGGATTTTGAAGAGGTAATAAAGGAAATCGACGATTTGCTTCCTCCGCTGGTTGATGACGATGTGTGGATACCGTATCTTGGGCCTGCCCTGGATGCGGGCATGGCGACACTTTTTGCCGAGGAGATTATTGAGGCGTGCAAATATCTGGTCGGGCCAAATCCTGTAAACGGCATCTGGCTTGGAGCGGCAGACGACGTTATTCTGCGAGAGCGAGGCATTCAGTTTGTAGACGGCACGGCACCTGGTTTTGCCGCTGTGGTGGGTGCTGCACCGGATGTGGAAACTGCTGTTGAAATCGCGCGCAAGATGCAGGAGCGATGCCTGTATGTCTTTATGTGCGCGCACAATAACGGCACAAGTTTCGCCGAGCAGCTTGTCGAGGGCGGCGTGCAGCTTGGATGGGAAACGCGGCTCGTGCCTTTCGGAAGGGGCATTACCGCTGCGATATATGCGCTTGGATTTGCAAGCAGGGCGGCACTTAGTTTCGGGGGTGTCCAGCCGGGCGATTACCACCGAAATCTGCTCTACAACAAAAACAGGATTTTCGCCTTTGTTATGGCGCTTGGCGAAGTCAGCGATGAATGGTATGCTACGGCGGCAGGTGCGATAAATTACGGTTTCCCAACAATCGCGGATTCCGATATTCCGCAGATTTTGCCGACAGGCGTATGCACCTACGAACACGTCGTATCCAATGTGCCACACAAAAACATCGTGGAAAAAGCCATCGAAGTTCGCGGCCTTAAAATAAAAATATCGAAAGTCCCTATTCCTGTGTCATACAGTCCTGCCTTTGAGGGCGAACGAATCCGCAAAGAAGATATGCACTGCGAGTTCGGCGGCCAGAGGACACCTGCCTTCGAATGGATAAGAATGAAAGACATAAGCGAAGTAGATGACGGAAAAATAGAAATCATCGGACCAAATGTCGATGCCGTCGAAGAGGGTGGAAAACTGCCGCTGGGCATTGTTATCGAAGTGGCGGGAAGAAAGATGCAGCCTGATTTTGAGCCGGTGCTCGAACGGCAGGTGCATACATTTCTCAACGAGGCGCAGGGTATCTGGCACATGGGACAGCGAGACAGCAACTGGATGCGAATCAGTAAAGGGGCTTACAAGGCAGGGTTCAGGCTCGAGCATTTCGGAAAGATTCTGCATGCGATGTATCACGAACGGTACTCGAGTATTTTAGACAAGGTGCAGGTCAAGCTATACACGGACGAAAAAGATGTTGTGAAACTTCGTAAGGAGGCGGTGAAGGTGTATGCCGAGCGTGATGCCCGGCTTGCGGGTATGACCGACGAGGATGTTGACACCTTCTATTCGTGCACACTTTGCCAGAGCTTTGCACCGAATCACGTTTGTATCGTTTCTGCGGAAAGGCCCGGTCTTTGCGGGGCTTACAGCTGGCTTGACTGCCGAGCCGCTTATGAAATAACTCCGACCGGTCCCAATCAGCCGATAGCGAAGGGCAACTCTGTCGATTCCAAGATCGGCCAGTGGGAAAAAGTAAATGAATTTGTCAGCAAATCGAGCGGCGGACATATCGAGCGGATGAGCCAGTACAGCATGATTGTCGACCCGATGACGTCCTGCGGCTGCTTCGAGTGCATCTCTGCGATACTGCCTTCGACGGGCGGCATAATGATTGCCAATCGCGAATATCCTGAAATGACGCCTTGCGGGATGAAGTTTTCAACCCTTGCCGGCACGGTTGGCGGCGGACAGCAGACGCCGGGGTTCATCGGCCATTCAAAACAGTTTATCACATCGAGGAAATTTATTGCCGCCGAGGGCGGAATCAAACGCGTCGTATGGATGCCTTCCGTATTAAAGCAGGAAATTAAAAATACCTTCGCCCAAAGAGCTGATGAACTCGGCCTGGGCGGCGAAGAATTTTTAACAAAGATTGCCGATGAAACCACAGCAACAACGGAAGAGGAAGTTCTGGACTTTATTACAAAGGCAGGCCACCCGGCAGCAACTATGGAACCGATGTTCTAAAATTAGCATATAGTTAAAACGTTAAGGCGAAAAATTTTATTTAAAAGGATAAGGATGAAGTTATGGCGCTGACAGGATTGGATATATTTAAGCTTCTACCAAAAACCAACTGCAAGAAATGCGGCATGCCGACATGTCTTGCTTTTGCGATGCAGCTTGCACAAAAAAAGGCCAAGCTGGATAAATGCCCGGACGTTTCGGAAGAGGCCAAGCAATTATTGGCGGCGGCGGCGGCACCGCCTATGCGGCTGGTAAAGTTCGGCTCCGGTGATAATCAGGTACAGGCAGGTCAGGAGACCGCCCTGTTCAGGCATGAGGATAAGTTTTATAATCCGACTGTTCTTGCTGCGACAATTTCCGACAAGCTCACAGGCACAGAACTCCATAATCGCATCGAAGCCATAAATGCACTGAAGTTCGAGCGTATCGGCACTAAAATTGGCGCAAAGGCTATAGCGGTCATCAACGAAAGCGGATTGGCTGACGCATTTGCTGCTGCAGCGGCTGCGGTAAAAAACCAGAGCAAGCTTGCTATAATCCTTGTTTCGGATTCTCCGCAGGCGATAGCCGCAGCGGTGAGTAAAACCGCAGGGGCAATGCCCTTAATTGCATCTGCAAAAATGGACACTGCTGAGGCAATTGCAAAAATCGCAAAAGAAAATAATTGCCCGGTTGTCGCAAAGGCAAACTCCATCGAGGCAATTTCCCAACTGAGCGAAAAAATCAAGGCACAGGGCGTTGAGGATATTGTACTTACTCTCGACGGAATGAATCTGCGTGACCAGATGTTTAACCTGTCGAGGATGCGTGTTCTGTCCCTGAAGAAGGTATTCAGACCCATGGGGTATCCTGTAATATCTTTTGTCAAAGGCACAAGCTGCGACCAGCAGGCGGCAATTGCGACAAGTCTTATCTGCAAGTATTCAAACATTGTCGTGGTCGATACGGTTGAGCCTGGTGCGTGGCTGGCTATGCTGACCGCTGTGATGAATATCTACAGTGACCCGCAAAAGCCGGTGCAGGTCGAGCCGAAGATTTATCCTGTCGGGGAGCCGAATGAAAATTCCCCGCTTTTATTTACGACCAATTTCTCGCTTACCTATTACACCGTCGAATCGGATGTTGAAGCAAGCAGAGTGCCCAGCTATATTCTCGTGGTCGATACCGAAGGCACCAGTGTGCTGACGGCTTATTCTGGCGATAAACTCAACGAAAAAATAGTGGCTGAGGCGATGAAGAAATTCAACACCGAAAATCTCGTCAAACACCGCAAACTGATAATACCCGGCTATGTGGCGGTAATGAGCGGCAAGCTCGAAGAAGCAACCGGCTGGGAAATCATGGTCGGACCGAGAGAATCCTCGATGCTGCCGAAGTACCTGCAGGAAGTCTGGAAATAAAAGTTAAAAATGTCAAATAAGACCTGTATCATTACTTTTGAACCAAGCGGCCTTAATGTCCAAGTCCCCGTTGGGACTAATCTGCTTGAGGCGGCCCACAAAGCAGGGGTCTATCTAAGCAGTATCTGCGGCGGCGACGGCTGCTGCGGCAAATGCAAACTGATAATCAACCAGGGACAAATTGACAGCAGGCCCGGCACATCTCTTACCGAAGATGAAATAGACCAGAATATAGTTTTGGCCTGCAGGACCAGTGCCATTTCGGATATAACGGCAATGGTACCCAAAACGCACAGTCTAAAGACGGGCCGGATACTCACCGACACCAATACTCACCGGCTCGGCGAGCTTGTCGACCAGGTGCGGGCGGAAGTTTTTGAGTTCGACCCGCTGGTTTACAAACTCACTGTTACAATGCGGCTGCCCTCTGTACGTGACAACACCGCAGACCTTGA
Source organism: Planctomycetota bacterium (assembly GCA_026386835.1). GTDB lineage: Bacteria > Planctomycetota > Phycisphaerae > Sedimentisphaerales > Anaerobacaceae > JAPLMV01. The sequence goes on from JAPLMV010000183.1 coordinate 9,025, forward strand.
GCGTCTTTATATGGCCGTTCGGGAGAAAATTAACGCACCTGTAATAGAAACCGGCCTTGCTGTCATGCAAAAACTTTCAAAGGTACTCACTGCGGCAAACTACACGGTTGCGGTAACAATAGCAAAACATGACGGCGTGATGGAAATTATTGATGTCCAGCCGGCCAAATGCAGCCAGACGAGTTTTGCCGTTGCGGTCGATGTGGGAACAACGACGGTAGTCGCCCATCTTGTCGATTTGACAAACGCCGAAACTATAGATGCCGAGGCGATGTACAACAGCCAGATAAAATTCGGAGAGGATTATATCCACAGAATCATCTATGGTGAACAGGAAGACGACGGGTTCAAAGAGTTGCAAAGTTGTATCATAAATGACATAAATAGTCTAATTGGGACAATTGCATCGAGGCGGAAAATCGACCTGCAGGATATAACCGCTGTCGTCTGTTCCGGCAATACCGCAATGATACATTTCCTGCTGAATCTCGATTCAAAACGCATACGCAGAGAGCCGTATATCGCATCGGCGGGTTTCATACCGCCGATTCAGGCCTCGCAGGTCGGGATAAAAATTAACAATAACGGCCTGTTGTATTGCCTGCCCAGCGTAGCGGCGTATGTCGGCGGCGACATTGTGGCCGGAGTATTGAGTACGCGGATTTATAACAAAACAGGTGTCAGTCTTTTCGTCGACTTGGGAACAAATGGAGAGGTGGTTTTAGGCAACTGCGACTGGATGGTCTGTGCATCAAGTTCGGCAGGCCCTGCCTTTGAAGGAAGCGGGGTAAAGTGCGGCATGCGTGCACAGACGGGGGCTATTGAGGAGCTGACGATTAACAGCAACGGGGACATCAAATTTAAGACCATTGGCGATGTCAGACCAGTGGGCATTTGCGGCTCAGGTCTGCTGGATACCCTTGCAGAGCTTTTTGTAAATGGAATTATAGACAGGACAGGCCGATTCAAAAAAAACAGCCGATGGAAATTAACTGAAGGCGGGGACGGCCTTGAGTTTGAGCTTTTCTCTCCAGGCACAGACGGGCCGGGGATAGTAATTACGCAGGCGGACATAAGTAATCTTATTCGCTCGAAGGCAGGGGTTTTTGCTGCGATAAAGGTGCTGATGAAAGCGATGGAGACTGAAACAGAAGACATTGAAATGGTTTATCTTGCAGGCGGATTCGGCAATTTCCTCAATGTTCAGCAGGCCGTTATTATCGGGATGCTGCCGGATGTACCTGCGGAAAAAATTAAATTCGTTGGCAATACCTCTATCGCAGGGGCGAAAGCGGTTTTACTTAGCAAAAAGGCACACGAAACGGCAGAAAAAATCGCTCACAGTATGACTTATTTTGATTTGATGACTCATCCGGGCTATATGGATGAATTTATAAGGGCAAGTTTTTTACCGCACACGGACCTGTCGCTGTTCCCTTCGGCCCAGTGCGTGAAAACTGATTGAAAAGAAAAACAAATATGGCAACAACAATTGCAGTAAGCGGAAAAGGTGGTTCCGGCAAAACAACAATATCGGCGATGATTATACGCTCGCTGATGAAAAAACCGTCCAAAGCTATACTTGCTGTTGATGCAGACCCAAATTCGTGCTTAGGTCTTGCGATGGGAGTTATGCCGGAAAGCACCATAGCGGAAATTCGCGAGCAGACACGCGCAAAACCGGCTGCCAATGAAGGCCTCGACAAGGTGCGATCGGTTGAGTATGGGATTCAGCAGGCAGTTACCGAAGCAAAGGGTTTTGATTTGCTCACGATGGGAAGGCCTGAAGGGCCAAGCTGTTACTGTGCGGTCAATAACCTCCTGCGGAAGTTTCTCGATGACCTCAGTTCGGCATACGAATTTGTAGTTATCGATAACGAAGCGGGGATGGAGCATTTGTCTCGCAGAACAACCAATAATGTTGACCTGCTTTTGATAGTGGCAGAACCAGGCCCGGTTGGAAAAGTTACCGCCAAAAGGATTTTTGAGCTTGCCAGGAAGCTGCCGATAGAAGTCAGGCAAATCGGCATTATATGGAACAGGACCGAGCTTGCTGACAGCGTGGATGGAATAGAAACTTTCGGATGTGTGCCTTATGACAAAGCTGTTTTAGATGCAGCGATGCAGGGAAAAACGGTGCTTGATTTGGATGTGAATACACCGGCATTTGCTGCGGTACGAAGTATACTTGAGAGCAAAATAGGAAAAGTAAATAGAAAATAGCATTGGAGGATTTCAGATGCCAGTTCCTGAAGTTGCAGACAGTTTCAGCGGTTCGGTAACGAAAATTACGCTTGGTGCGGCAAAAGCCGGCGGCGGCACGCGAACGTCGACGATAACCGTAGGCGGCTCGCGCAATGTCGTTTATGGCGGCGCACCGGACAACGCCGGCGAAAGGCCTGTCATTGCTATGGATGTTCTGGATATATGTCCAGACGACTGGCCCGATGCCCTTGTCGAACCATATAAGGATGTGCTTGGTAATCCCGTCGCCTGGGCGAAAAAATGTGTCAATGAATTCGGCGCCGATTTAATCTGCATCAAATTCGACGGCATTCATCCAGATAAAGGCGACAAAGATGCTGAACAGGCGGTAAAAGTTACACAGGATGTATTAAAGGCGGTCGGTGTGCCGCTTGTGCTGTGGGGCAGCGGAAATGCCGACAAGGATAATCAGGTCATGCCAAAGGTTAGCCAGGCCGCAAAAGGTGAGAACTGCCTCGTCGGTACGGTGACACAAGATAATTACAAGGCACTGACAGCGATAGCCCTTGCCGACGGCCACTGTCTTATTACCCATGCACCTCTGGACATCAACATCGCAAAGCAGATTAATATCCTTGTTTCCGATATGGGTTTCCCGCTTGAAAAGATAGTAACATTCCAGGCGACAGGTGCTCTTGGATACGGGATGGAGTATGCCTATTCGATTCAGGAACGTCAGCGGCTGGCGGCACTTGGCGGCGATAAGATGATGGCAATGCCGGTCATCTGCGACGTGGGTTATGAGGCATGGCGTGCAAAAGAGGCGAAATTAGTGGATGCCCCGGCCGGCTGGGGAACTGTTCAGGACAGGGGACCGATGTGGGAGGCAACCACCGCAATATGTCTTCTTCAGGCAGGTGCAAATATAATCAGAATGCGTCACCCAACAGCGGTGGCTGCGGTTAAGAATTTTATACAACAGATTTGGCAGTAAAAACTATTGAAAGCTGGAGATTTGGAAAGGAAAGGTTTGATATGATACTGATAGGAGAAAGAATTAACGGAATGTTCACGGACGTCAAGCAGGCCATTGCCGACAAGAATAAAAAGGTCATTCAGGACCTTGCCCAAAGACAAACGCAGGCTGGTGCAACATATCTTGACGTAAATGTCGGCACCGCAGCCGCTGACCAGGAAGGCACTATTCAATGGCTGGTCGAAACACTGCTTAATTCGGCACCTTTGAATAAAAAGACCGATGAGGAAATATTATACAAGTATATGGAAATGGCGGAAAAGGCAGGCCCAAAGGCAAATCTTATTGCCCTTGCAATGGATAAAAACGGCGTGCCGCAGGACACTGATACCCGCGTGGCGATAGCCGCTGAAATTCTGCAAAAAGCACTGGAAAGAGGGTTTGAAACGCAGAGGCTGTTCATCGACCCGATTGTTCTGCCTGTCAAGGTGCCCAACGCTCAGACCCAGCCGGCAATTATCCTTGCGGCGATGGACCAGATTCGGCTTTTGGCAGACCCGCCGCCGCATATGACGGTAGGTCTCTCGAACCTTTCGCAGGGTGCAGCCGAGAGAAGTCTCATTAACCGTGTATTCCTCGCGATGGCTATGTCGCACGGCCTGGACTCGGCAATTGCCGATGTCTTCGACGAAAATCTAATGAATGCCGTTGCCACTTGCGATATGTTAATGAACAGGCAGATATATTCCGACAGTTTCCTTAAAGTATATGCAACGGCGAACAAAAAATAGCATATAGGAAAAACGCTGCACAAATTACCAATCACGAGTCTTGAAATATGAACCTTGACCCCACAAAACTAAAGGGCTGGGAAATTGCCGAGCTTGCCGAGCAGCAGATGAAACCCATCAGCATGGTTGCTGCTGAATTAGGTCTGCAGGAGCAGGAAATTATACCGATGGGCAGGGCCATCGCAAAAGTTGATTACCGAAAGGTAATGGAACGGCTGACCGGCGACCACCAGGCCAAATATATCGACGTAACCGCTATTACACCAACACCGTTGGGTGAAGGCAAAACAACAACCACTATTGGTCTTGTCCAGGGTCTCGGTAAACTCAAAAAGCGGGTTGTCGGAGCAATAAGGCAGTCTAGCAGCGGCCCGACATTCAACATAAAAGGTTCCGCAGCGGGAGGGGGACTTGCCCAGTGTATTCCCCAGACTCCTCTTGCGATAAGATTGACCGGCGACATCGACTGTGTAACAAATGCACATAATATTGCGATGACTGCTCTTACATCCCGAATGCAGCATGAACAAAATTACAGCGACCAGGACCTTGTAAAACGAGGTCTTAAACGTCTTGATATCGACCCCAGTCGCGTCCAGTTCAAATGGCTAATGGATTTTTGCGCACAGGCACTGCGAAATATCACCATCGGCAAAGGCGGAAAGATGGACGGTGTGGAGATGGAATCGGGCTTTGCGATTTCCGCATCCAGCGAGGTTATGGCGATTCTGGCGGTCGCAAAGGACTTGAAAGATATGCGAGAGCGCATGGGCAGAATCGTTGTGGCTTACAATAAGAAAGGCAATGAAATCACCACCGCAGACCTACAGGTCGATGGGGCGATGACGGCATGGATGGCCGATGCCCTCAATCCCAATCTCCTGCAGACCATCGAAGGTCAGCCGATATTCGTGCACGCAGGACCTTTCGCAAATATCGCCATAGGACAAAGTTCGATTGCCGCAGACCTGCTTGGCACTAAATTGGCCGACTACCACATTACCGAAAGCGGTTTTGCCGCCGATATCGGCTTCGAAAAATTTTGGAACTTAAAATGCAGAATATCGGGCCTCAAACCCAGCGCCGTCGTCATTGTGGCAACCGTCCGTGCGCTGAAGATGCACGGCGGCGGCCCAGCAGTAAAGCCGGGAATGCCCCTCGATGATGCGTATGTTAAGGAAAATCTCGGCCTTGTCGAAAAAGGCTGCGAAAATCTTATTGCTCATATCGATATAGTTAAAAAAAGCGGCGTAAAGCCGGTAGTGTGTATAAACAGCTTTTACACCGATACCCAAGCCGAAATCGAACTGGTGCGAAAAATCGCCGATAAGAACGGCGCTTTGCCTGCTGTCTCGGAGCACTGGCTAAAAGGCGGTGAAGGGGCACTCGAACTGGCGCAGGCGGTCATGTCGGCCTGCAATGAGAAAAATAATTTCAGATTCCTCTACGATTTGAATACACCGCTTAGAAAACGCATAGAACTGATTGCAAAAGAAGTTTACGGCGCTGACGGCGTAAGTTACAGCGATACGGCACTTGAAAAAGCCAAAGCCATCGAGGCCGACCCGCAGGCAAATCATCTCGGTACATGTATGGCCAAGACGCATCTTAGCCTGTCCGACGACCCGAATCTCAAGAATAGACCGAGGGGCTGGACTCTTGCCATTCGCGACATTTTAGTGTACAAAGGAGCCGGCCTTGTCGTCCCGATATCTGGAACAATTAAACTTATGCCAGGCACAAGTTCAGACCCGGCATTTCGCAGAATCGACGTGGACGTCAATACCGGAAAAGTACACGGACTGTTTTAATTTGCCAGGAGCGATAGATGACTGCACGGATTATAGATGGCGCAAAAGTCGCTGCCGACATGCGGGCCGAACTGAAAGAACACGTTGCAGAACTTAAGAAACAAGGCATTGTGCCCGGCCTGGGTGTTATTCTTGTCGGACAGGACCCCGCTTCAAACTCTTATGTTACCGCCAAAGAACGCGCCTGCGCAGAGATTGGGATTTATTCCGACGACAACCGCCTGCCCGCACAGACATCTCAGAAAGATTTGATTGCCCTGATAAAGAAAATGAACGCCGACCCCAAAATCAACGGCATCCTCGTGCAGCTTCCTTTACCCAAACACCTAATCGAGGACCAAGTCCTTATGACCATCAGCCCCGACAAGGATGTGGATGGTTTTCATCCGACAAATGTCGGCAGAATGGTCGTGGGCGAAAAGGCGTTTTTGCCCTGTACGCCGCACGGCGTTATTCAATTACTGATTCGCAGCTCCGTCACCATCGATGGTTCACATGTGGTAATTGTCGGCAGAAGCAACATTGTGGGCAAACCACTTGCGAATATGCTCATTCAAAAAAGTCCGACCGGCAACGCCACTGTAACTATTTGTCATACCCGCACAAAAAACCTTGCCTTCCATACAAAACAAGCTGACATAGTCATCGCTGCTGCGGGCAAACCCAACACTATTACTGCGGATATGATAAAGCCCGGTGCAGTGGTTATCGATGTGGGTGTCAATCGTATTGAGGATTCGACGAAAAAAAGCGGCTACCGTCTTGTGGGTGACGTTGATTTTGAAAATGTAAAGGAAAAGGCAAGCCTGATTACTCCTGTCCCCGGCGGCGTCGGACCAATGACCATAACTATGCTGCTTTACAACACCGTCGAATCTGCAAAACGGAACGCTGAGTAGTTTTTTGCGCATAATAATGGCCGTGAGTGTCTGTGCCCCACGGCCAACAAGGAGTAGTATTGTGTCAACAATCAAGAAACAGAAAGTTTATAGGTCAGCCTTTTCTGGCTACTAATTTTTCTTTGCCTTGCCTCTCATCTAACTTCTGCTTGACAAATTCGTACACACTACAGGCAGTATCCTTGGCCACGACCCCCAATCGGCTGACCGCAACATAAAAGTTTTGTTTGAATTCCCCCGGCTTTACCTCCGACAATGCATCGCTTTTTACAAAAGTGTTTGCCCCCGCATGCAAAGCAGGATTGGCATGTGCCGTCGTCAAACAGTAAACCGCAGTTGCGAAACCAGCAAAGTAAACAACCATCAGAAATAGGATTTTCACTTTCCAGCCCCCCTTGTAAATTTCTTCAAATTACCTAAAATAGTTTGTAGCAAGAGAGTTCATGGTTCGTAGCAAGACTTTGCCACGAAATACGTACTACGAACTATCAACTACGAACTTATTTATCTATCTCTGCCCAATTAAAATATAACATAAAAAAAAGGCTTTGCCAAATCGCAGGGCCGGTCGTTCCATATTTTCTACCATTGCTGAGATTGGGTTTGATTGGGTTTGTTTTGCATAATAGTCCACATCCCATAATTCGTTGTAATTCCTTGTATTTACTAATGTTAAAACATTTTTAGCATTTTGAAAATTGGGTTTGTTTTGCATAATTTGATATTTTTGGTCGAAATATTTTTAGCCAAGAACACAGAACTCAGTCCGTAAGGACTCCATAGGAGAACACAGTACCCAGAATAAGAGAATAAAAATTCCATATAGAGAAAACACGATAAATCGTGTACTCCAAACGAGGACAGAAAAACTGCGTCCCTATAAAGGGGGGAAGCTGCGCGTTTGGTCGAAAAAAGTTCACCACGAAGCTCACGAAGAGCACGAAGAAAAGTCATAACTAATTGTAAAATAAAGAGTTAAAAATGGTGAAAAATTTTTTAAAATTTCCGTTTTTGCCTTTTGGATACCTGCGCGTTTGGCCGAAGTCGTGTTGCGTATATCGTATATAGTATTGCGTTATTTAGGGAAAGCGGTTTAACGGTGGAACGGCAATAAAGAGCATAAGGCATGAAGAGAGTTTTGGGTTCGTAGTTCATAGTTCATGAGGTTTGACTATTGTCATGCGTCGTTTTTTTGTCTCCGGAACTTTTTCTTCTGATGATAGCCTGACGAAGGATATATTCGATTTGGCCATTTACACTGCGAAGTTCCTCGGCTGCCCAACGCTCAAGTTCAGTCCATAATTCTGGATTGATTCGTAAAAGAAACTGTTTTCGTGTTTCCATTATATATTTTTAAGTCTTTAAACTTCATCTTCAAAAATATGTTATGTGTAGAGTGTGCCTGTATTGATTACCGGATGCACCTCGGTTTCACCACATAGTACCACCATAAGGTTGCTGACCATAGAGGCCTTTCGCTCATCATCGAGGATGACGACTTTTTGTTCGGAAAGCTCACGAAGAGCCATTTCGACCATACTGACCGCACCGTGGACAATTTTTTGTCGTGCGGCAATAATAGCCTCAGCCTGTTGGCGGCGAAGCATTGCCTGGGCTATTTCAGGAGCATAGGCCAAATGTGTAAGACGTGCTTCTTCCACAAAGACACCTGCCTTTATCAATCGTTCCAGGAGCTGTTCCCGAAGAGCCTTTGAAACCTCATCAATACTGCTTCGAAGCGTAAATTCGTTTTCTTCTCCATAGTCATAGACATATGAACTTGCCAGATGACGGATTGCAGATTCACTTTGAATTTTTACATAATTCTCGTAGTCATCAACATCAAAGGTTGCCTGGGCAGTGTCTGCAACACGCCAGACTACTACAGCAGCTATTTCGACAGGATTGCCGCGTTTGTCATTGACCTTAAGTTTGTCGCTGTTAAAATTCCTTGCTCTAAGCGATATTTTATATCTATGTTTTGGAAAAGTGATAGAGATCTGCGGGCCTTTATAATCTTGTTGTACAGTTTTAACGGCTGGGCCACTGGCATAGAAAGGATTGGCCCAATGAAAACCGCTGGTACGAACAGTACCGTGGTATGCTCCAAATAAAATCAAGACGCGTGCCTCGTTAGACTGAAGTGTAAAAAATCCACGAAACATGATTAAGCTGGCGATAATAATTAATATGCTGCCAACCAGATTCAGCCGAGCAATACTTCCAGTTCTTTCGGTTTGAATGATAGTATGCACAAGCAGCCAGATACCCAGGCCGAGCAAAGTTATGTTAATCAACAACATAGGCCACCCACTTAAAACTTTAATTTCTTGTTCTTTGCTTGTTTTAATTGTTATCCCGTTCATATTTAATCCTTTCCTTTTATGGTTTTACCTTTTACAGTTTTAAGTTTATATCATAATGATATTATATTGAAATCATAAATCAAGAAAAAAATGGGGTTTATAGTAAAAATTTTAAGAATTTATAAATGCGTGCAAAAATGCAGTTAGTTCTTTATTTACAAGGTGTTACACAAATTATTATATCAAATTATTTAAATTTGAAAAATAGAACTTTGGCAAATGCGGGTTAACAGGTGTTGCTGATATGATAAAGACGGCGAAATAGCCGCAAGTCTCTGGTCGTTAGAAAAACGGTGGGATAAAGACCCAGTCCTGCCGGACTAACAAACCCTGCCATTGTGATGGCATGGCTAACCGATAAGGATTTGAAGAAAATCAAAAATTAAAAATCAAAATGCAAAATTGTGGAGTAAGACAGTTTTGATGTACCCGCCGAAATAAAGAGAAAGACTGCCGGACTGGATTCCTGCTTTCGCAGGAATGACAAAAAGCGGAAGTGGCGGGGCAAAATAGTCGCTGGTCTCTGGTCGCTTGTTGTTAGTTTTTCTACCGCTCATTCACATTCGCGGCTCCGCAAGACCACTAACAAACCCTGCCATTGTGATGGCATGGCTAACCGATAAGGAAAACGACATAACTTTCTTATACGGCAGGCCCATTCGACAATCTCAGGGCAGGTGCAGCCAAATCGCAGAAATATTAATTTTTATCCAAAACACCCTTCAGTTCCTTGCAAACGGCGGCAACCTCGTCTTTTTTGAGATTATTATAGAAAGGCAGGGCTATTGTGCTTTGCGCAACAGCTTCCGTAATTGGAAAATCGCCTTTCTTAAAGCCGAACTTTTCCATCATAAACGGCTGCAAATGTACCGGCGGGAAGTAATTGCTAACCTGAATGCCCGCACTTTTCATCGCATCAAGAATCCCGGTGCGATTGTTGATCGCTTTTTGTTCTTTGAGGCGAACCACAAAGACAAACCAGCTTATCTCACAGCCTTTCTGCTCATCAGGAACTATCAGCCTGTCGTCGCCGGTTAGCATTTCCTGATACCATTTCGCGACCTGTTTTCGTTTGGCTTTTATTTCCTCGATTCGTGAAAGCTGCACAATTCCAAGTGCACAATTTATGTCGCTTAATCTGTAATTATAACCAAGGCGCTGATGGCTGAGCCAGGAGGCGCCTTTGGCCCTACCCTGACTGCGGAGCGAAACGCACATATCCGCAAGCTCATCACTATCGGTCAGAATTATTCCGCCCTCGCCGGTAGTCATCTGCTTATTTGGATAAAACGCAAACAAGCTCATCGTGCCGAATGTGCCGGTTTTTTGGCCGCTTAGCGAAGAACCGAGCGCCTCGCAGCTATCCTCTATTATCGGCAGATTATGCTTTTGGGCGATTTTTGAGATTTTATCAAAACCGGCGGGGTTGCCGAAAACTTCAACAGGCAGAATCGCTTTTGTTTTCTTCGTTATCTTTGCCTCGATTTTCCCGGTGTCGATATTCATACTCACGGGGTCGATATCCACAAAGACTGGCGTGGCGCCAGCCATCATAACCGAATTGGAAGTGGCAATAAATGTAAAGGGCGTGGTAATGACTTCATCGCCGGGGCCGATTTCCAATGCGAGCATACAGAGAAATAGTCCGCTTGTCCCGCTGTTGACCGCCACCGCCCGTTTTTTGCCGGTGTACTTTGTAAACGCCTCTTCAAATTCGGGCAGCTTGGGCCCCAGCGAAAGATTGGGGCTGCGAAGAACCTGGCAAACCGCTTCGATTTCCTTTTCCGTAATATCCGGCCGAGACAAATTTATCTGCATAAAAAATCCTTCCAAACCGCCGTTACTCCTTCGAACAGCACAAATCACAAAATGTTATTATACTTTTTTACGGCCGATAAATCAAAGACATTCCCACGCTGGTCTTGCTGACGATTAGACTCTATCGTTTTTGTTCTCGCTCCGATTGCGCCATTTTTAATAAAACCCAAAGTACTTATGGGACGTATTAATACAGAGAAGGCTGTAGATTGATAGTAATTGGAGTTTGTAAGTTTAACACTAAATGCACCCTTATTTAACGCCGAATAAGGACATAACTTAGGGTATAGCTAAGAATGAGGGTTAAAAAAATGGCAAAAGGTAAAAATGTGCTGACGACAGGCGACGTGGCAAAAATTTGCAATGTCGCTCCGCGTACAGTTTCAAAATGGTTCGATAATGGCCAGTTGAAGGGCTATCGCATACCAGGCAGCAAGGATAGAAGGATTCCTTTAAGCGAGCTTATTCGTTTTATGAAGGCAAACAATATGCCCATCACAGCTCTGCCTGTGGGCAAAATCCGGGTTCTTGTGGTAAATAGTGATTTGAGCACAGCCGATGCTCTGGCAGAGACTCTGCAAAATAAGGCCGGCTACGAAGTCCAGATTGTTAAAAGCACCTTCGAGGCCGGCGTAACAGCCCAGAAGTTCGCACCGCATGTATTATTGGTAAGTCTCTTGGCCAAAGATATAGATGCGATGGACATCAGCAGAAATATCCGCTCAAGCGATGATTTGCAGACCATCAAAATTATAGCCCTTGCGAATAAATTAAGCGATTCGGAGTCCGCCGCCCTTATGCAAAAGGGTTTTGACGGCTATGTATCCAATGCCGCTGACATCAACGAGGTAATCAGGAAAATTGAAGAAGCGACCGCGATTATTTATTAGCAGATTCAATTATTCTCAGGTATGAACCAAATAAAAAAAGGCCGTCCCCGCGACCGGCCTTTTTTATTTACATCGTTTAATCCATCATCACTTGGCAATTTTGAGACGATGCCTGTCTAAAAGAATACAGGTGCATATACTATTTTTATCAGACAAAATTGCCGCCTTCGAATTAAAGGCCATAAGAAGATATGGGTCTTTTGTATAACGGGCTTTTGCAGCAGGCACACCAACAGGCTGAATATCGTACCTGGCACCTGCCACAAGGTTTTTCGTATAAGCCGTGTTTATCGTGTCCATATTTTCCTGTATTAAATCAACGGTTATCCTATTTTTGTTGCGGTATCTCGGACGAATCACCTATACTTAAATCTCCGTAAATCACACGATAGGTACCTGTATCATCGGATTTCCACCAGCAAATCGGCTCGTTTGTTTCGCCAAGCCGAATGCCGTCTCCCGCGTAACCCCACTCGCCATAGATTCTTTGCTGCTGGGCAAATACAAGAGCCTTTAGTATCTTATTCAGTACAGGCATAGCCAGTTCAAGTTCATCCACTGGGTTACCGCCTTTGGCGAATTTTTCCACCAGTATCGGCTTAACCATGTTTGGGTCGACGAGGTCTTTAATTGCCGATGGGAAGAATCCATCCGACATTTCCGACCATAAGGCAAGTACTTCAATCAGGCCTTGCTCGTCAGGATTAGACACATCAAGCTGTTCTTGCTCCACAGCGTAATCAGGCGGCGGCTCGATGCTGAAAAGCGACGGGTCAAGGTTGGCATCCCATACAAAATCGCTTATAACCATAATCATCTTTTTTACCATACCGCCACCGCCGTAAAACGAGATGCCTTTTGTGATTATCATTTCTCCTTCTTTTACCTCTTCGAAATCATCTGAACGTAAGGCCATCTCCGGCGATATAATCTCTTTATCCGGATTCGGGATAATTTCCCTTTCTACCCGAACCGGCAGGTTGGTTTTGGGGTCAACCCATACGGTGGTTTTTTCATATTCCTGCTGAAAGAGGAATACATCGACTGCCTGACCATCGAGCACCTGCTGCCTCGTGAATTGTCCCGTTCTGTCTTTTAGTTTGGTAACCCAATTGAGATAATTGAAAGGCTGCTTTCTTTGTTTCATCCCTATTCGTTGAGTTATTGTTGCCTTTTTCTCGTTAGGATACAATTGCAGATCTCTGTTCAGAGCCAAATCGGTGATTGAAATTGAGTTATTAAAAGTTGTGCGAATATGACCCGGCTCCATTACCATCTCTTCCACTGTAGTGGGAGGATTGTCCTCAGTTTTGATGGTTTCCCTGTAAGTTACCGTCCTGGCATTATAAATCTGTTCCATAACATCTGCCCAGACGACAGCCGTTCCATCAATCCGTACGCCGAATTGATGCAATCCGAAAAGTATTCCAATAATTATTACCGCAGCCGCTGCAAACCTTAACATCTTAGTTTTCATAATTGACCCCCATATTCTTACTATTTTTATTTGGTTCGAGATTTCTTTCTTTTCTGACATACTGACAAAAACCCTGCGGACCCGCTCCATAGCCCGTGCGGTTGACTCCGGGCTGGGCTTGATTTGTGAAATCAACTCTAATCGGCGCAGAATTTCCTGTTCGTCAGTCCTCGGCATCACGTCCCCCTTTTTTTGAATAACGTAATTCTTTGTCACTTAGTAAATATCGAATGTGCATCAGCGCCTTAAAACACAAGGCACATACCTGATTTGGCGTCTTGCCCATTTCGCCGGCTATATATTCATAGCTCTGCTGCTGGATATATCGCATTACAAATGCCTCACGGGATGCGCCCCGAAACTGCGCTATGGCGCCAAGCACCTCTTCTATTTCTTCGTTTTGGGCGAATTTGCTCGACGGGGAAATCAAATCTGAAACCGGCTCAGGAACATCGTCCAGCCGGCAGGCACTTTTATCTCTGGCCTTGCGCCAGTCGAAAGCCATGTTGACTGCTGTCCTGTGTGCATAAGCAGCCAAGTCTTTGACCTTATCAAGACCTTTGAAATTGGCAAGTTTTACAAACAATTCCTGCATTAGTTCCTCGGCGATATCTTCGCGCAGCACCAACCGTGCCAGCAACGTGTGCAACTCCGTCTCTGAACGCTCAAAAACCTCTAAAAGTCGCTGCAAACCACCCTGCAACACAAACACTCCTGACTAATTCACTTCTATTAGTAAGACTGTTGACTACGTCCAAACACAACCGGAATTTTGCCTTTTTTTAAAAATTTTTCAATATTTTATAAAAAACGGCCAAAACGTGCTAAAAAGGAGGGTGGGATTAGCTCTACGGAGTAGATATTTTTTAAAAATGCTATGCTATGGTAAAAATAGCATACGGCGTTGTTGGACGGCGAAAGGGTTGGATGGTTAAACGGTAAAACGGTAAAGAGAAAAATGGTAGGGTAATGGTTCGACTGGTTCGACAAGCTCACCACAGGCTCACTCACCATAAAAGACCCTACCCTACCAGACTCCGTCGAAATTTCTTTATGAAAGCATTATATTCTCCATATAGTCCAGCGCATGGGGATTTTTCTCAAGTACCGTGCAGTAGTCGACTAACAATTTATGTGCCCGAAAGCGATGCCCTTGGCAGGCGGTTTTTTTGAGAAGTCCGGTCGGCTTTTCTCCATCGGATATGTTAGACCAGCATCCCAATTTGCATGTATGCAGACACCAGCAATACCGGCACTGGTCTTTGGTAAAGTCCACCCAGTCGCTCAGTAACTGCTTTATTTTAGCTATATCCAAGCCATTCTCGACGTCGCCGATTTTCATATATTCACTCTCGGGAACTCGCTCACAGGGCCAGTAGTCGCCGTCGATGCTCAGGTACGTCCGCTGCGTGCCAGGGACACACGTCGACAGCGAGCAGAAACGTTCGGGAAGAATTGTGTGATTATGGATATGGCACTGATAAATCTGGAATCTTTTATGGAAAAAAAGCCAGTCCTGCTCGTTCATCTCCCTTTGCAGCCGGTATGCCGTGGCCGATACATCTGAATTAATCCTGCCCGCAGCGAGATTGTTGATAAATCTTTTATACAGCAAATCGAAGCCGGTTATTTTTCCAGTTGGACTAATCTTGCTTCCGACCTGGTCCACAAAGGCCGCCTTTACACCGATATGCCTGTCGAATAAATCGCAGGAAACTAAGAATTTATCCAGAATATCGATATCTAACGGCGGCGCCATTACCATATTGAAGCTTAGTTTGTCGTTTGTCCTATATTGCGGGTACTTGTCGAGAAATGCCCTTATGTTGGATGTTACCTTTTGCCAGGTGGGCAGGCCGTTTTTGTAGCGGCGATACCGGTCGTGGATTTCTCTGGGACCATCTATGCTGACTACAATGCTGAAGTTTTCTGAGGCAAGAAAATCCGCTGCATCGCCGGTTAATAATGAGCCGTTTACGGTAATTGAAAAGATAATGTCTTTGCCCCTGTCGCTTTTCTTGACATAGCCGACACATTTTTTGATAAGAGGCAGGTTTAACAGTGGCTCACCTCCATAGAAACCTATCGACCTGATTTTGGCAGAGCCGCTTTGCTGCATATAGCAGTCGATACCTTTTTTTGCAATGCTCCATTTCATTTTTCGTCTCGAAAGGGCATGCCGTCCGGCGTATTGGCCGCTGTAAACACAATAGCAGCATCGAAAATTGCAGTCCTCGGTAACAAGTAAAATAAGTATTTTGCGTTTATTGTTCAGCTTTTGCCTTATATCATCCTCGGTCATAGTCAGCTCAACCTGCGGGCGATTCGAGAGAAACAAATTTTTATCCCGCTGAGCAATTGCAATTTCGTCACACGCCGATGAGATTTCAGCCATACTGAATTGCCCGCGATACTTAGAAAAGATTTCTTCTTTGCCAAGTATTCCGAAATCGCCGATAATTTCCCACACAACGGGAGTAACCCGCACTATTTTCATCGTATTAACGTCATAGATGTACTTGTTTTCCCTCGTTTCAAACCGGTGTACAAACGCCGTCGCAGGATTTTCCACAACATCGGAAGTTTTTTCTTCGATGTCAGAGGATAAGGGCATATTTCCAGAACACTTTCCAATCTCAGTCATAATAGTTTCCTTAACAGTAAAAAAAGTTGATATATTTTGTACGGTATATAAGACCTGGTCTTACAGATTTGGCTTTTCTGCTCTATATCTTTGTCATTCTAAAAAAAAGGCGTGTCTGGTTACGGCCTGACTTGTATAAAACAATACTTTACTTTAGTGCTCAATAGGTGCACCTAAAGGATTCGGGTTGCAGCAATCAGGCACGCCCTTGCAACCTTTGGCAAAGAAATAAGGTTGTTAGAGTACCTCAGGGAGGCCTCATCCACCTTTTACGCCTCCGAAGGTACTTGCTATTGCACTGCTGGAGTTGGAAGCGAAATTGGTGTTAACGCACGCTTCTGTGCAACCGCAGGTACACGTACATCCGCACGAGCATCCTCCTCCGTCAGGCAGGTTCTCCATACTTGGAGTTTCATGGAAATTAGTTACATCAATCATTTTAAATCTCCTTAAAAAAAGTTAATAATTCTTTCGTAGAAAAAACGGTTTAACTACTTAAGACCCGGGTTTTCGCTATATGTAACAATTTCAGTTATGTCGCCGGCTAATTCCCCGCGTAATAACGCATTTCGCTGTTGAGGACCAAGAAACGTCGGCAGGCGTCTGCTGTATCTGTACTCGTCTGGGTATTTATTCGAAGGAACCAGATAAACCTGAAAGCCGAACTTATATTTCTTATCCAGACTGTTTTTGAAGTTGGCCATGGTCTCGCTGTATCGTCCCCAGCCGCCTATGGAGGCATTATCCCGCAGCCATTGGATAACTTCCTTTGCTGCGGCAGTATTATTCCGCTGGAGAAGAAACGCCAAGTCGCAGCCGCACAAAAAATCATTCATTGTGGGATTTCGTCCGCTGTTAATCTGGCTTATGATTTGCTCAAACTGTCTGGCTCGCAGGTCCAGAAGCGTTTTTTTAATCTCACCGTTTGGAACTGTTTTATTTGTTTCCTTGTCAAGCTTAACTATCAGATTGGCGGCCTGTATGGCCTCAATCAATTCATTTGTTATGGTCAAATTATCCGGATTGCGCTGGTGGCCGTATTCTAGCAGAATCCTTGCCATATACGCATCTCGATACGCAGTACGCGAAAGGTCTCCTCCTGCCAGCCAGAAATTTCCCAGCAAGTTATGAGCAAGCTCGACAAGTTTCTCATCCGAAAGGTTCGTGATGTCTGTTTTTGCCGTAAGTTCTTTCAGTAATTGCTCACGGACCTGAGAATAATCAGGCCAGGTCGCCATAACCTCATCCTGGGTCTTCCATATCCGCTCTGCGGCTGCTGAATTTATCAGCAGGTCTATCTGCTGATCATCAAAAGGCTTAGGCAGTTCCGCTTGCGAGATTGTATCTTTAACCGGCAACTGGTTTTTGTGGTCTTCCACAACAGCTATGTGTTCAACCTTTGCTTTGTGGCTATCCGTCAAACACACGTTGTTAGCATTCTTTATGCCGATTAACGGCGTTTTTTTAATATCGGGCAATTTTTTACCCTTGCCCTGCCATATGAAAAATACCGCAGTTGGTACAAAGACCAGGATAACCATAAGCAGCAAACCTGTTTTAGTCGTAATTTTCATTCGCCGTATTTCCTTTCACATTTACCGACACAACTCATCAGCCAATGTATAGACTGCGTGCTTTGTATACCATTAAACGTTTGGTAAATGTTTTAGCGGGTGTGAAGGGAAATGAAATCTTGAAAAACCGGTATTGCGGGATGTTAGTGTAAAATGAACATGAACGGAAAAAGCAGATTTTGGCTCACAGGTAAAGAGATGAAAATGGCGATGATGAGAATACTTTGGTATTTCATTATTCTCGATATTTATTTGTCAGAACCAGTTTTCCCCGCCATGGCTTGACATTAGCCGTTTTTTTATTCTGCCAGGCTCTCCGGCAGTAACCTCTCCCTTGTTGATATGGCTATTTGGCAATCTTCTCGTACCGACTTTTTTCGCTTTCAGCCGGCGAGATCGTCCTTATGGAAACAATACCCTTCAGCCCAAGTACATTGGCAACGGTGGTTTGAAAAAACTCATCGGTGGTATCTTCAGTTAGAACAGCACAAACCCCTGAACTTCGAGCGGCAATTTCCTGTGCCTGGTCGCCGGCTTTTATGAAAACTATCGTTGGAATTTCAGGCTTCACGGCCTTTAATCTCTTCAGGAATAAGCCGTTCTTCATATCATCCAGGTCCCACTTGCTGATAACGCTGTCAACTCTTTCATTTTTCAGCGAACGGGCGGCTTCACTGCCGGACGACATTGCTATCAAACGAAGAGGCAGTTCCTGCAAAGCCTCATTTTTGTCGCCCAGACCAACCGTTAGCACATTTGCCTGAACTAACACAATCATCTTATTTCCTCAAACGTAGTCTGTTAAATTGACTATAGTACCTTCCATTGTTTTCGTGCAGTTACTTCAACTATCGAACATCTATTGGCATCGCGGGTAAAGCCACGTCTAATCTCGTGCTGGGTCTGTCGTTCAACCTTGAGTCGACAACAGCAAACCCAGCGAAGAAGAGGAGAGAGAGAGAGTTTTTTGCCTCTTTATAAATTCACGGTTAAAACCGTGCTGGCTTTCGTGCCGGGCCTGTTAACTCGTTTTGGTCAACCAAGCCCAGCTTGGGGGAAAGAAAACTCCTCGCGAGCATATATATAATCACGGTCCAATACTGACCATGCCTGCTCTCAATTTAGCATTATCAAAGAGCGAACTATCGAAAAAATACCAACCACTATTTTAATCGCAGCAAAAGCCGCGTCTAATCTCGTGCTGGGCCTGTCATTCAACTTTGAGTCAACAACAGCAAACCCAGCGAAGAAAAGGAGAGAGAGAGAGAGAGTTTTTTGCCTATAAATTCACGGTTAAAACCGTGCTGGCTTTCAAATATCAAACTTATCAAAGAACTTCTTTTTCATCACCATCAATCGAAGCCTTTCTTTCCTGTTGCACTAATACATATTAGCGAAGGCTGTGCCAAAGTTGTGCCAGAAAATAAATTTTTTTTAACTCCTTATTCCGGCAATACTTACGTATCCCAAATTTTTTGCCGGCATCGCAGACTATTTTTGAGTGGATTGACCATTATAGCCGCAAGAAAGGGTATATTATTCCAGCAACGTTTTGTGTTTGCTGGCGTTAGCAATCAATCGACCATTTTGGCCTGGGGTGACCAAACCGGTCGCTTTTGAATTCCTGTCACGTTTTTTCTCTTTCGGTATCTATATATTATGAGGTTATAATATAAAATGAACAATAAGTATGGAGCAGTTCAGAAATGCAAAGCGAACCTGAATTATTAAAGTCCAGTTTGGCAGGGAATAGGGAAGCTTTCGGCGTGATTGTTAAGGGCTATCAATCCCTGATTTGCGCAATCACCTACAGCTCAACCGGAAGTCTCAGTAAAAGCGAAGAACTGGCACAGGAAACATTTCTGATAGCCTGGCGAAAACTTGGTCAACTCAAAGACTTGAATAAGTTTAGAGCATGGTTATGCACAATTGCACGGAACGTCGTCGGCCAATCAATCAAGCGTGAACAAAGGGACATAATACATAATGCCCAGTCCATCGAAAACCTGAAAACAATTGGTGCAGCAAAACCACAGCCATGCGATTTGGCGATAAGTAAGGAACAGGAGGCAATTATTTGGCAGGCTCTGCGTGATATTCCCGAACAATTTCGTGAGCCGATGGTTTTGTTTTATCGTGAACACCAATCTGCAAAGACTGTGGCTCAATTTCTTGGAATTTCTGAAGACGCTGCCAAACAACGGCTGTCGCGAGGCAGGCGGATACTCAAAGAAAATGTCGCCGCACTTGTGGAAGAAAAGCTCGAACGAACCACGCCAGGAAAGGTTTTTACTATCGCAGTTATAGCTGCGCTGCCGGGTATTATCCCACAGGCAGCGAACGCTGCAATCGCCGGAATAGCTGCAAAAAGTTCCATTGCGGTCAAATCGGCTGTTTTTGCAAATTGGCTCGGTATATTAGGACCGCTGGTCGGGCTTATAGGAATGCTTTTAGGAATTCGAGCCAGCCTCAAAAATGCTGCCTCTCCACGGGAATGGAAGTTTATTAACTGGACCGCGTTTATACAAATTACCTATTGTTTTGTATTAGCAGCCGTTACGATTCCTTTTGTTTTATGGTGGCGATTGTGGCGCCACCACTCATCTTGGCTTATTCTTCTTATATATGTCCTTTTCCTTCTCCCCCTAATCCCTTTTACAATCTGGGCAAATCGTCGGGAGAAACAGATACAGATAGAAGATGGTACTTACATCGAGCCGCAGTACCGGATGCTCAGGATGACCAGCAGAGAAATTTATGCGGCATTCGCAGGAGCTGTCTTCGGTTCCCTTCTGTGGTTATATAGGGTTGCAGTTGAGGCTCAGGACTGGATAGTGTTGTGCGTAACGATAGCTGCTGGTTTTTTGATTTTTTCCCTCGCAGTTAAAGTCACTTTGCGGGCTAAAGAACATGGCTTTAAGATTGCCATCGGTACATTTATTGCTGTTGGCTTGCTGCAGCTCGCAATAGTTAATCTGCGGTGGGATAGATGGGTTTATATCCTTAAAGCTAAGAATATCACTCTTTGGCAAATTAATTTTATCATCATAGCATTTGTGGTGCTGCTGGCGTTGATAGCTCTATTTTTCGATTTCCAGCATCGCAGGAATAGTAAAAAAAACGATTAGCTAATTGAGCCATCCTCATCAATTACCGCAAACATTATTTCGGAAAAATCTGAACTAAAACTACGCCGTGAATCGGGACTTTAGTCTTGAATTCTTTCTCGAAAATGCCGATGTCCTTTTGCCGCCACAAATCGCGGATAGTCCTCTTTCCTTTCAGGCCTAATTCCGAAAGTTGAATTGTTACGTCAACGGTTTTCTTCTCAATGTCTATCTTATATGGGTCGCTGCGGTTAAATATGCCGACAGCTTTTGAACCGTCTTCCATATCCTTTGCCCAGACTTCGTTGTCACCATATTTTGCAATACAGATGGCCTGCTTTCCCATCGCATCCTGGTTGACAGCCAGAACCTCGTCATTAGTTAAGAGATTAAGAGTAAATTCGTCCAGTTCCGTCATGTCACAGCCCAATAGAAGCGGCGACGACAGCAGGCACCACAGGCTTATGTGCGTATACTGCTCGTTCGCATTTAGAATAGTTGGATGAAGCTGCGGACCCCAGCCTACCTTGCCCACCACAAGCATATCGGCATCGTTCCAGTGTCCAGGCCCTGAAAATTCTGCCCACCTGCTTTGTGAAAAACCAATGGAGGAAACAGAGTCCCACTTGTCGATTATGTCCCCGGTCGTCCGCCAGCAGTTGGCATATTTCACCCATTCGCTCGCCATCTCAAACGGAGCCGTATTCGAGAGGCTGTAAACTATATCACGCCCGCTCGCCTTCAGTGCTTCTGCCATTTCCATGACGTGATTGCTGTCGTTTGGATTCCAGTCATACTTAAGATAATCGATTCCCCACGCCGCCCACTGCTTGGCATCGTTTGTAGCAAATGAATATTTGCCGAACCCGCCGCCTGAATCCTTCGACCATGCGCCGTTTGGTTCATTGCTCGAGCCCCCGATGAAACCCGCATACGATGTCACCCATGGCGTAGAGTAAATCCCGACCTTCAATCCCAGACTGTGTACGTAGTCGCACAATCCATAAATATCATGAAATTTTTCGTTCCCCTGGATGGCGTTGAACTCTCCGCCGCGAGACCCTTGCCATGCGTCGTCGATATTGATATATGTCCAGCCGTGACTTGCCAGCCCGCTGTCGTGCATTGCCTTGGCTGCTGCACGAATCTTGTCGGCATCGACCGCCTTTGCCCAGCAGTTCCAACTGTTCCAGCCCATCGGTGGTGTAAGACAAATCTTGTCTCCGACCACGATTCGAAATTGCCTGCTTGTTTGACCGAGAGTATTTTTCGCTCGCAGTGTTACCAAATACTCGCTTGCCTTTGCAACCTTTCCGCTAATTTTGCCGGTGTTTGCATCAAGTGACAGACCCACTGGCAGATTATCTGCCCCAAAGACAATCGGACGCTCACCGGTAGCCGGGATTGTGTAAAGCAAAGGACTATTGCATCTTACGCCGAAAACCTTAGCACCGTTGATTCGCGGGGTTTTAGGCGGTTTTGGCGTTAGTATATATGGCTCGACAGCAGCATAGATTATTTCAGGCTTCTTGCCTGCTGCCTCGAACTTCGCATCGACCCAGTCGGCATGGTCGTAACCGTTGCCGTCCCCGCCGTCACCAACAACAATATTCATTTTTTTCACACCTCGCAAATCAACATCAACCTTTTTTGCCTTATCGCCTGCCTTCATAATCCCGCTGCTCCATATTGTCCTGCCGTCCCCGATTACCTTGAATTCAACACTCGACACGCCTGCCTTGCCGGTTTCGAATACCTCGTCATCAACTCCAACAAGAGCGGTGAATCGTTGTACATCCCCGTGGAGGTTGAGTCGCAAAATGTCTGCTGCATGCGTTCCTAACCCGTGTTCGAATTTCTCCCCCCCGACACTGAGTTGTTTACCTTCTACGGACTTATTCCGTTTTGGTGACGACCAGCCGGATTCTGCCTTGCTGACATCCAGCTCGTCCAGCCACATCGTATTAAAAGATTGTGAGTTTTGTGAAATATTGCGTTCAGCCTGACATCCTAAACCAACCGCAATCAGAATGGAACATATCAGACTACCCAATACCGCGATAAGTTTTTTTCTCATTTTCGCTTTCCTTGACATTCCGCCTTCTTTTTTATTCCACTTTTTTGTACTGGCACAGAATCTGCCGTCCTGCCGCTCAGGCCTTACTCTTTCTCTTGGCTGTCTAACTGATGCAGGTGCTTTTGCAGGCGAGGGTTCAGTTCATCCAATTGCTTTTGGTCAACTTCGCTCGGTGCATCGGTCAAAAGGCACTGACCTCGCTGAGTCTTTGGGAACGCAATGACATCTCTGATGTTATCGGTGCCTGTCAAAAGCATAATCATTCTGTCAAGGCCCAGGGCAATTCCGCCGTGCGGCGGAGCGCCGTATTCTAGCGCCTTTAAGAAGAACCCGAACTGCTCGTGTGCCTGCTTCTTTGAAATGCTCGTCCTGGTTCCACTCAAACAGCGGGAAATCCACAATCCAGACAAATTCGAATTGGGCTGGGTCATAAAGATTCAGGTCTTTGCCCAGTTTGCATCTTAATGGTGCAAGGGCCTTATTGGCTGCCTTTTCGGTATCAGCAATAATCAGAATCAGGTCGTCGTCCTTTGCGACGAAGCGTTCAATTATCTGTTGCTGCTGCTCCTGGCTGAAAAACTTGGTGATGCTGCTGTTAAGTCCTGACTTACCGTTTTCGTTTTTGACCTTAAACCAGGCTAGGCCTTTGGCGCCGTAGTCGCCGACAAAATCGGTGAGGGTTTTTTCAATATCGCTTCTCGAATATTTTCCGCCGCCCGGAGCGCATAGCCCTTTTACGATGCCGCCTTTTTCAACAGCCGATGTAAATACCTTAAACGTGCTCTGCTTTGCGATATCCGATATGTCCCTTAGCTTCATATCGAAACGCAGGTCAGGCCGGTCGATTCCATAATCGTCCGCCGCCTGCTTATATGTCATTCGGCGAATCGGCGTTTTGACTTCGATGCCGAGTATTTCCTTCCAGATTTTTGCAATCAATACTTCGTGGAGGCCTATGACGTCGTTGGTGTCGATAAAACTCATCTCAACATCTATCTGCGTGAATTCCGCCTGCCTGTCCGCCCGCGGGTCTTCATCGCGGAAACAACGCACAATCTGAAAATATTTATCGACGCCGCTGACCATAAGAATCTGCTTAAAAAGCTGCGGCGACTGTGGAAGCGCATAAAAACAGTTACGCATAAGCCTGCTCGGCACGAGAAAATCCCTCGCGCCTTCGGGGGTGCTTTTTGCGAGCATCGGCGTCTCTATTTCCCAGAAGCCCAGCTTGTCGTAATAATCGCGGGCAAGCTTTGTTACGCGATGGCGGATTTTCAGCCTCTGCTGCATTTGGGGTCTGCGAAGGTCGATATATCGGCTGGCAAGACGAGTCTCCTCGGCGGTCTTGTCGGCATTGTCGATTTCAAAGGGGGGTGTCTTCGCAGTGTTGAGTATCTCCATCTGCTCGACATTCACCTCGATTTGACCAGTGGGGAGTTTGGGGTTCTCAAGACCCTGGCCTCTTGGCCCAACCACACCCTGGGCTGCTATTACCCATTCGGTACGAACCGTTCGTGCCAGCTTGTGGGCATCAGGGCATTTTTCAGGATTGAAGACAAGCTGTGTAAGACCCTCGCGGTCGCGAAGGTCGAAAAATACCAGATTGCCGTGGTCGCGGTAGGAATGTACCCATCCCGCTAAAATTACTTTTTTGCCGGCGTCTTCGAGCCGAAGCTGGCCGCAATTATGTGTGCGTTTCAACATCGAAAAATCCTTAAAAATTAGCGGATAACATAATATAGCCTATACAAAAAAATCAGCTCTTCTACAGGGTAGTCAGGGTACTCGAAAAGGCCTGTTTAGTCAATAACCGCTTTTGTATTTGGTTTTTGCCTTTCCTGGGTTTTCAGCGGGGATAGAAGCCAATTGAAAATTTCATTTGATTTTTTTCTACGCTCTCAGGAATTTTGAGATTTGTTCAATCGTCTTTTTCGTGGCGCCTTGATTTTTCTTTATAACACTCCTGCCGTTATCAGCAATCTTTTGTGCAAAGCCAGGCTCTAAAAGACATCTCTCCATCGCCGTCTGCAATTCATCCCCGTCTTTAACCATAATCGCACCCTCGCCTGCCAAAAGTGCCTCGACTGCCTGCTTAAAGTTAAATGCGTGTGGGCCGAACATCGTGCATTTACCCAGTGCCGCCGCTTCCATCATATCCGAACCGCCCATCGGCACTAAAGACCTGCCCACAAAAATTATCGTTGCCAGCGAATAAAACTTTCGCAAATCGCCCATCGTATCGCCGAGAATGATTAGTGACTGGTCGTTCGTGGCTTGTCGCTCGATGGCTGATTCACGACTCTCTGATTTTATACGACTGTAGCGGATAAGATTAAAACCGAATTGTTCTATTAGTTGGGCAACTTCGTCAAATCTCTCCGGCTTGCGAGGCACTATCACAAGACGCAAATCACTGAATTTGTCGTTCTGTTTCAAGCTCCTGTAAACATCGAGCAGTATTTTTTCCTCATCAATGCCCGTCCCGCCTGCCACCCACAATTTCTCATCGCCGATACCAAGCTGCGTTTTCACCGCATCAGCCCCTTCGACCTTCTCGTCGGTCTGGGCGGTATCATACTTCAGCGAGCCGGTAACAATTACCTCGCTATCCAGCGAGCTTATTTCCCTGAAACGCCCCGCATATTCCTCCGTCTGAGCCAGAATAAGCGATAACTGGCTAAAGATTTTTTTCGCTATCGGCCTGATTAGTTTATATCTCGAAAAACTTCTGTCGCTAATCCTGCCGTTGACGACAACTACAGGGATATTCAGCTCCTTTGCGATATGGACAAAGTTCGGCCATACCTCCAGCTCCATCAATAAACACAATGCAGGCTGGATTCGCTCAAACGCCTGCCGCATTATCCACGAAAAATCCAGCGGAAAGAAAATCACCGTTAAACTGTCCCCGAAAATCGCCTTCGCCCTCGCATAGCCGGTATCAGTCGTCGTACTTACCACTATTTCAAATTCAGGAAATTTATTTAGCAGTTTATCAATAATGGTCCTTGCTGCATTGACCTCGCCGACACTCACAGCGTGAATCCAGATGCATTTCTTATCCGGATTCTTTCGCCTGATTCTGCCCAGACGATTACCCCAGCCGATACGGTATCGGTTTTGCTGAGCCATCCGGTATAAAATCATCGGGCTTACGGCA
>JAPLMV010000125.1 GCA_026386835.1 Planctomycetota bacterium
TGTTGCCGCCCATAAAATATCCTTCGCAGTGAAACAGGATTTTATCCTTTGAGATTCCTGATGGGATTTCGACATGCGGCTGAAGTCCTTTTGTCTGGAGCGGCCTGCACTGGAGAAGGTTGATGACGGGTTTATCGTTCCCTGCGAAGTTGACGGTAAATTAGACATCGACGGGATATTTATAATTTTTCTCGAGGGTCTTGAGGATTTTCTGCATGGTTTGCGGAAAAGTCGTTTCGGAAAGCAGTTTTTCAAAGGTGACTATCCAGTAGTGCTTATCCTTCATTTTGAGCTCTCTGGCTCTTTTGGCCATTTCGATATCCGGCACGGCAATCAAGTTCAGATCGAGCCCGAGTTTTTCATTGAGCAATTCCTGAATGGGCACTTCCTTCAAGATGTTTTCTTTGATATCGAGCAAATCGACATGATGCTGGGAAAATCTTCTGACATCTTCCATGCCTGCAAGCGGGCGCAGCAGCGGCGCATCGAGAGCGACTAACCTGGGATAATCGTCTTCAACGCGGTTTACTGCCCGTGTGCCCAGACCCATTACGAGTCTGAGCATTCCCGCCTTTGGGTCCATATCCGGCTTCCAGACGAAGGTGTTGTGTGAGACTGCGACGCCGGCAAGGTCGGGCATAAAAAAATTATTATCGCGGTAGGAGCCAGAGACTCGCTGGACGAGTAATGCCATCTGTTCATCCATCTGGTCGAGGCCTCTTTGGAGGCGATAGACCAGGGCGTCTTCGTTCATTGTGCTTGCGTAGACGTTTCGCACGGAATCTTCAAACTGATGGTACCGCTGCTCGGTGTTGCCCTGGTTGACGCAGAAGAAACTTGAATACTTGCCGGCAAAAGCATTGCCGAAGGCATCTTCGAGAAGTGAGCTTGAACGGACGATGATGGGAGACTGGCCGAAATACTCTATCATTTCCTGGAACTGTTCGCGAATCTGGTCTGGGAATTTGCCGTGAAGGAGTTTTTCCTTGAGTTCAGCGGCGACCTTGAAATAACCATCTTTTGTTTTTTGCTCCATGCGGAGTTTCCACCAGCCGTTCTCGACGATATAGGTATAAAAGACGTCTGAGCCGACATAAAACGAATCGTGCGGTTCGAGCTGTTGTGCCCAGTCGGCGGATTTGTCCTTTGACATAATGCTGTTGGCCAGGAGCATACCGACGGCCTTTCCGCCGATAAAGCCGGTGCCGATGAGGCGGTTTTTGATAGTGAGCAAGTCTTCGAGGGAGAAGTTTTTTCTGGCCAGCGAGAGGATTTTTTTTTCTCTGCCTATCATTACTCTGCAGAGATGTTCTGCGGTCATTCGCTTATCATGGAGTGATGCATCCGCAAGTTCACAGAGTTCCTGTGCGCGAAGGAAAAGCCTGTCCCAGTAGTCGAGTGTTCTTTGAGCGGGTTCGAGGCCTTCGCGGGAGATATATGAAATAAGCTTGGTTGCATCGACGCTGCTTGTCAGTGGGACGAACTGGTCTTTCCGCTGGATGTGCGGCAGGTACATGGTGGGGGAGTAGCGTTTCCAGACCTTGAGTGGATGGATGTAAAAGGTTTTTTCGAAATCGTAGAGGTCGAGCAAAAGCTGAGTCGTTTCACGTATTCGGGCGATAGTTTTGAATGAGTGGTTGTTTCGCAGCAGGGCGAAATAAGCGATGGTGTCGAGTTCGAAAAGGTATGGGCAGGTAATTAAAAAGAAGTTGCCTATCATCAAATCCGTAGCCCAGGCACTGAGCAAATCCGAGAGGCAGTCAAAGACGTAGAACACTTCTTTTCCTTCCTTCGAAATTATGCTGTGGACCTGGGTGGAGAAGGTTTCAAAACCACTGTCGGCATCGAGATTGTAAATCGATATGCCTTTGCCTGGCTTTACGAGTGGCTTATGTTTGGCAAATCTCATATAGACGAGCTTATGGCCGTCTTTGATGGCCTGTTTAACATAGGGGTTAACGAATCTGCCGTAATCGTCGATGCTTTCGACCTGCCAGACGACGTTATCACCTTTTTGCAGGTTGTTGAGTATCGCATCCAATCCCTTTAAGCCGGTACTTGCCCATGGCGTCATAAGTAAAACCCTTGTCAATAGTGTAATGGTCTTAATGTGTATATTACTATAGATGAGATAAGTTTGCTGGCAATTTAAATCGGAAAATATATTTGTTTTTTTAGTTGGGGGAAAAATAATTACTGTTTTTAGAAGAACTTTCGCACTTTTTGAGTCATCATGAAAAACTGTAAAAATGGCCTCGGCCTTATAAAACTTGCCCTGCAAATGCTTGTGGAGGTAAAGGGCTGGTTTCCAGAAAGACGGTTTATGATGGGTGCGGACGGCTTTTACGCCACACTGGCTGGCAGCGGCGCTATGTATACCCACCTCATCAGCCGGATGCGGTGTGATGCCGCCATTTACGAATTGCCCAAGAAGAAGCAAAAACATCAAAGGGGTCACAAATGCAAAAAGGGCAGGCGATTGCCAACCCCTTCTCACAGTGCAGAAGCATTTATTTTAAAAGACAGGATTGATGAACCCTGCGGGCGGAAGAGAATTTTAGATATAAGATTTCAGATTGAAGAACAGAAAAGCAGGTGAAAAAGGTGCGAAAGTAAAAAAGAGTGTGAAAAGAGTCGTTTTTGGGGTTAAAAAAGAGGTTGGATAGTTCGTTAAAGGGATTTTGGGGCGTGGTTAGTAGAATTGGTATTAAGGCACAGGTCATGATTTGCCGAAAAATAATTGACAGGTATTGCTCAGCTTAGTACAATACCTCTTGTATTTGTGTTAAAAGAATGCAAATACGAACCTGAGATATCCCCAGAAGTGGGATGGTTACGGGATTGCAGCAGGGTAAATAAACTGCAGGTGAGTTCGGCTGCTTTTTTGGTTAAAGGCAGTTGGAAACCGGCAAAGACCCAACGGAGCTGTAATCGGCTGGAATTTTTGTTAGCGGCTGCGCTATATTTATCAGGAAAGGTTAAAAAAATGTGTCCCAAGTTACGTTCCACTGACTCGTCAGCAAAATCTATCCTTAAACCCGGCGCACAGATAGTTGTCGATACGCTTATCGAGCAGGGAGTCGAAACAATGTTCGGATATCTGGGCGGCGTGGTTTTGCCGTTGTTCGACAAGCTGTATGATGCGCCGATTAATTTTATAATACCGCGTCACGAACAGGGCGGCTGTCACATGGCAGACGGGTATGCGCGGGCAAGCGGAAAGGTCGGCGTTGTCGTTGCGACAAGCGGGCCTGGCGCGTGCAATCTGGTTACGGGTCTTGCAACGGCGATGATGGATTCAGTTCCTTTAGTTGCAATTACCGGTCAGGTTCGTACTGACCTTATCGGCAACGATGCGTTCCAGGAGGCAGATACTACGGGCATTACGCGGCCTGTTACAAAATATAACTGCATAGTCAAGGACGTGAAGGACCTTGCCCGCACGATTCGGGAGGCATTTTACATCGCATCGACGGGCAGGCCGGGACCGGTTCTGGTTGATATACCTGTTGATATCGAGCTTGAAAAGTGCAGCAGCGACGGCAGTAAGGAAATGAATCTGCCCGGCTACAAAGTCCAGACCAAGGGACACGCCAGGCAAATATCAATGGCGGCAAAGGCGATAAACGAATCGGAGTGTCCGGTGCTTTATGTCGGGGGCGGAGTTGTTATTTCGGATGCGAGCGAGGAATTGAGAAAATTCGCATTGAAGGCGAATCTGCCGGTGACGATGACGCTTCTCGGATTGGGCTGTTACGACCAGAGCAGAGCGGAATCGCTGGATATGCTGGGGATGCACGGCTCGGCGTATGCCAACTATGCTGTTCAGGAATGCGATTTATTGATAGCGGTCGGGGCACGATTCGACGACAGGGTTACAGGCAATGTCAAAACGTTTGCGCCGAAGGCAAAGATTGTCCATATCGATATAGACCCTGCGAGTATTTCTAAAAATGTCCGGGCGGATATTCCTGTTGTCGGTGATGCAAAAATTATACTAAGCGAATTAGTTAAGGAAGTCGAGCATCGCGACAGGAAGGAATGGTTTAAGAAAATAGCCGAATGGAAAAAGAAATATCCATTCCGATACGACAATAATTCCACGACGATAAAGCCGCAATACGTGATAGAGGAAATCTGCCGCCAGACCAACGGCGATGCGATAGTAACAACAGGCGTGGGGCAAAATCAGATGTGGACTGCCCAGTTTTATAAGTTTAAAAGGGCGCGGCAGTTTATAAGCTCAGGCGGCCTGGGAACTATGGGATACGGCCTGCCCGCTGCCATCGGGGCACAGATTGCAATGCCAGGGCAGGTGGTTGTCGATATTGACGGCGACCATAGTTTCAATATGACGATGACGGAACTTTCGACGGCGGTCGAGCACAAGCTGCCGATTAAGGTCTGTATCTTAAATAACGGTTTTATGGGAATGGTTCGGCAGTGGCAGGAGCTTTTCTACAACAAGCGATATTCCAAAAGCTACCTGGCCAATCCCGATTACGCAACGGTCGCCCGTGCGATGGGTGCAGCGGGAATAACGGTCGAGAAAAAGGCTGATGTTGCCAAGGCGGTGAAGGCGATGCTGGCGGAAAAGATGCCGTGCGTGGTCGATTTCAAGGTCGAGCGCGAGGAAAACGTCTGGCCGATAGTCCCGGCTGGCAAAAGCATACATGAAATGAACGGGCTGGATATTCTTGAAAGTCTGGCGTAAAATCGTCGTGCGTACGTGGAGATGAAATATGAAACATATAATAAGTGCATTAGTTGAAAATAAGCCGGGCGTTCTGGCGCACGTTGCGGGGATGTTTGCAGCGCGGGCGTTCAATATAGACTCGCTGGCAGTGGGACGCACGGAGGACCCGGACTTAAGCCGAATGACAATAGTCGTAGTCGGCGACGACAGGGTCGTTGAGCAGGTTAGAAAACAGCTTGCAAAAATAATCCCTGTCGTGAAGGTTCAGGATTTTGTGGATCAGCCGGTTGTTGCTCGCGACTTAATGCTGATAGTTATCTCGGCGGCACCCGAAAAACGCGCGGAGATTTTGTCGCTGATTGACGTATTCAAAGGCAAGGTGGTCGATATCGGACAAAAGTTTGTGATGGTCGAGGTCAGCGGCCCGGAGGCCAAAATCGACGCCTTTATAAATATGTGCAGACCTTACGGCATCAAAAGCGTGGCGAGAACCGGAACTATCGCAATGCCCAGACAATTCAAAGCAGAAGACAACGAGGCATGATTGGCAAAGCTGCGAGATTGCCAAATGCCAATTTTGAATTGCCAATTTAATTGGAACTCCAATGTCATCAGTTACGCTCTAATCACTAACCACTGACCACTAATTCAGTTGCGGCTTTACATCGTGGCGTTGTGAGGTTACAGTATGACATTGTAAGGTTATATCGTGGCAAAGACGGCGTGATATGCCGCAGATTAGCAACTATCCGTTAGGCGGCGGAAAATCAATATGAGGCTAAAAATGAAGAAGAAAATTACTGATCGCGGTAAATTGGTTAAAAAGTTTTGGGAGAATAAACCTTCAACCGAACATCGTGATGCTCTTCGAAAAAGAGATCGAGGTCGTGGAATATACGTTTTGTATAAAAAAGATGGTCAGGTATATTATGTCGGTTTGTCAAAATCAAGTCTCAGAGGTAGAATTAGGAGTCACGCAACTAGAGATCGACATAAGGGCAAGTGGGATACTTTTTCCTTTTACCAAATTGGAAAAACAAGATATATCAAAGATATCGAATCACTTCTTTTAAGAATAATTCATCCCATAGGGAATAAAGTAAAAGGCAAATTCCAAAAACGATATGACTTATCAAAAAAGAAACGCCGCCTAACCCGCCGCTCAAGTTGACGGAACAAGAGAATTAAAGGTGTCCGGTACAATTTTTAAACAATTTCTCCGTCACTTCTCCCAGCGTTGTTTCTTTCCAATTATCCACTATGGCGACCCTGCCTGAGATTGTTCATTTTGTTTCCATATCGGGCAGTTCTGCCAGTCATCGGGAAAGCCCATACTTACTTTCGGTATATCCGGGAATTGGGCCAGCAAATCCTGCAGACGTTTTGGCCAGTGGCTTTGTGGGGCGATTCTAACCATAGAGTATTTGCAGATAGTCAGGATGCCAAAAATGCGATTATTTGCGACTTCGACCGGCTGATGCCATATCAATTGCTTTCGGGGGATTTTGGGTTTAACACCAAGTTCGCGATTCCATAATCGACCATGATGGGCGCAGATATTGCGAACGACGTTCAAGGTCAACAGCCACGAACTAAATACTTCATCGGTTATGCTAAAAACATCCGCAATCTTTTTACGAATATCATAAGGTGAGCCGCGAAAAAGTGTCAGCATACAGCCGAAGGTCATAATTTCACTGGCCATCCAGACCGGTAAATAAGAATGTTCTTTGCCATATTTCGTCCTGAAATGTTCGGCGAATGTTTCCTTGCTGTTTTTGGTCTCTTTTTCAATTTCTTCGAGAAATAGTCTTCGCTCGTCAGCGTTTAATCCCTGTATTTAGGCAGGGTCGGTTACATAGCCGAAAGGATCGCCGTGATGGCAGGGGAAACCAGTACCCGCTTAATCGGTAGTAATTCACAACGGACAGCCTATTGATTATGAGGGATTTGTCTCCGGTCATCCCGCGGGACAAAAGAAGGTCGGCCTGCTGATCGAGTGTGAAGGGAGGTTTTGTGTATTTCACGACCGATCTCCCCTATAAAACGAAAAACCCGCCGAAGTGAGCGTGCCTTGCGGCAGAGGCCCGGCGGGTATACTGTATATATTGTATCGACCCGCAATAGACAAGTCTATAGAAAAATTAAATAATTTATTTTTCATCGTTACTCCAGAGAATTAAAGGTGTCCGGTACAATTTTTTAAACAATTTCTCCGCCACTTTAATCTCCTAATAAACATAATGGTACTTATGCTAAATTGATTCTCCCCCAAACCCCCTCTTTTGTCAACCCTCATATTTTCCGCCTCTTCTCTTTTTCGACGACATACGCTACCCGCTATATGCTCCCCGCTATTTTTGGGCCAAACGCGCAGGTACTCTCAACCAAAATCAGAAAAAAATAAAAAAATTTTCACCATCTCTTACTCTTTATCTTGTAATGACTTATCTCTTCTCTGCGTTCTCGGCGTTCTCTGCGGTTAATGTTTTTTTATACCAATCGCGCAGCTTCGCCACTTTATAGAGAGACGCTATTTTTCTGCGCCTTCTGATATTGTTTAGAACTTCGTGTTTTCGTTGTAAGGCCATTCTTTGACAATTGAATGTGTCTATGCGGTATTTGTCTGCGCGGACTTGTTTTTACAATTTCAATTTTTTCACTGAAATTTTGAACTTTTAACCTTAAACTTTTAACTTTAACTCAATATGGCACAAGAACTTAAAACAAAAACGACGCCTGTTCATTGGTGTCACTTGACATACTTTGGACTATCTTCTGATGACATCTGGTATGCTTCTGATGCGAGCTGGCGAGAGCTGACGCGAGCTGATGACAGCTGGCGACAGTGGAGTTTCACCTATAAACGGCAAGTACGCCCTGCGGCAGCAAATAACCAACAAACTTCTTGCCTGGCGGAAATCTTTTAGTATAATACGAAAATACCGCTGACAGCGGAACCCGCTGTTGGCGAATATGCATTTAGGTAATTTAAGGAGATTAAAGTTATGGCACTGAAAATTTATTATGAAAAAGACGCTTCAATAACCCCGCTAAAGGGTAAAAAAGTGGCGGTCATCGGTTATGGCAGCCAGGGTCATGCGCACAGCCTGAATCTGCGTGACAGCGGGATTAAAGTGGCTGTGGCGGAACTGAAAGGCACGGACAATTACAAACTGGCGCAGAAACACGGTTTTAAGCCGGGCGACATAAAGACCGCGATGAAGGATGCGGCTTTGATTATTGTAACGCTGCCCGATGAAGTTCAGGCAAAGGTTTACAAGACTCAGATAGCACCGAATCTTTTCCGCGGACAGACGCTTGGTTTTTGTCACGGTTTTAACATTCATTTCAAGTATATCGTACCGCCGAAAGGCGTTCATGTTGTGATGATTGCACCAAAAGGGCCCGGGCACCTTGTTCGCAGCGAATTTGAAAAAGGCGGCGGCGTGCCGTGTCTTGTCGCAGTAGAAAAGAATGCCACAGGAGATGCTCTGAAAACTGCACTTGCATGGGGCCGGGGAATGGGCGGCGCAAGAGCGGGCATCATCAAAACAACCTACAAGGAAGAGACGGAAACCGACTTGTTCGGTGAGCAGGTAGTTCTTTGCGGCGGCCTTACAGCGTTGATTAAAGCGGGGTTCGAGACGCTGGTAAAGGCGGGCTATCAGCCGGAAATAGCATATTTCGAATGTATGCACGAGGTGAAACTGATTGTCGATTTGATGTATCAGGGCGGCATGAGCTATATGAGATACAGCATATCGAATACGGCGGAGTACGGCGACCTGACCAGAGGGTCGAGAATAATCACCGACAAGACGCGTGCGGAGATGAAGAAGATTCTGGCGGAGATTACCGCTGGCAAATTCGCGAAAGAATGGGTAAGGGAATATCAAACCGGCCTCAAGAAGTTCAACAAGCTCTATGCAAAAGACTATAAGGGTCAGCTCGAAAAGGTCGGCAAAAAATTACGCAGGATGATGAAGTGGATTGACGCAAAGGAAGTCTAAGTTCAGAAAAAATAGTTTGTGGTTCGCAGCTTTTGCAGACTGCGAACCACAAATAAAAAAGTGAAAATCAATCGGAAAGGGAAAATGCTGTGGAAGTGACAAAACCAGAAAAGAGTATAAGCTGTTTGAAATCCAAAATTCAAAATTCAAAGTTAGAAATTGCCCTTATACTTATAAGCATCTCTTTTCCCTTGTTTTTATGCGGCTGCGAGGGAGAGACGATTACAACAAGCACCACTGATTTTTTAACTCCTGAGGGTAAGCCCAGCGAGAAAGAGGCTTTCCAAAGCTATTATCAAACCGAGTT
>JAPLMV010000300.1 GCA_026386835.1 Planctomycetota bacterium
GCGAAGGTTTACCGTGCGGATACGAAGCTGGAAGAACTGGCGGCGATAGCAAAAAGATTCGAGCCAGACCTGCTTGTGATATCACCGGGCCCCGGGACGCCGAGCACGGCGGGAGTAACACTTTCGGCAATAGATTATTTCAGGGACAAGCTGACCATCTTCGGCGTATGCTTAGGTCATCAGGCGATTGTACAATACTTCGGAGGCAAAATCGGTCACGCCCCCGAGCCGATGCACGGCAAGGGGTCGAGAGTTATACATAATGAAAAAGGGTTATTCGCCGGCGTGGAAAATCCGCTCCAGGCGGGAAGGTATCACAGCTTGTGTGCATTAAGTATTCCCGAGTGCCTTGAGAAAACAGCCGACTGCGACGGCGTTGTGATGGGAGTGCAGCACAGGGAACTGCCGATATACGGGGTTCAGTTTCATCCGGAAAGTATTTTGACACCTGCGGGCGGAAAGATAATCGAAAATATTCTGGCTATCGCAAAAGCGAAAAGTCAAAAGTGAGGACAAAAAAATGGCTACGATAACCGAATATATCAAGCCGATACTCAAGGGCGATAATCTCAGTTTTGAGCAGGCAGAGCAGCTTCTGGATACAATTTTTGGCGGCGAGGTAAGTGAGATTCAGATAGCGGCGTTTCTTGCGGCAATGGAGACAAAACCAATAACGGCGGCGGAGTTGGCGGGACTTGCCAAATCGCTGCGAAAGCATGCCATTGCAGTGAAGGCGGATATCGAAAACCTCGTAGATACATGCGGCACCGGCGGCGGGGCAATCAAGACATGCAATATTTCCACGGCGGCGGCGATAGTGGCGGCTGGGGCGGGAGTTTATGTCGCCAAGCACGGCAACCGCGGAATAACAAGCAGTTGCGGCTCAGCAGACGTGCTGGCGGAATTAGGCGTCAAAATTGATGCCGGCGCAGACGTGGCGGCACAGTGCATCAGGGGTGCGCATATCGGGTTTATGTTTGCGCCGATGTTTCATCCTGCGATGAAATATGTTCAGCCGATACGAAAGGCACTTGGTTTCAGGACGGTGTTCAATATCCTGGGGCCTCTGGCCAATCCCGCTAACGTGCAGCGGCAGGTTATGGGTGTCGCCGATGAGAATTTAATGGAAATTGTCGCCCAGGCACTTAAACTATTGGGCGGTAAATATGCGATGGTCGTTCACAGCAGCGGTCTCGACGAGATAAGTACGGCAGCGATTACTAAAATAATTGAACTGAAAAATGGAAAAATCACCCGCTGGGAGCTGAATCCGAAGGATTTTGGATTTGCCTGTGCGGATGTGGAGCAGTTGAAGGTTTCTGACGCAAAGACCAGTGCAAAGGTGCTGCGTGAGATAACAGGCGGAAAAGAAAAAGGGCCGAGAAAGGATATCGTTATTCTAAATGCGGCAGCGGCGATAATTGCCGGTGATTTGGCGGATAATTTCAAATCCGCTATTAAAATGGCGCAGGAATCAATAAATAGCGCCAAGGCGGCAGCGTGTCTGGAAAAGTTAATTGAGATTTCAAACAAGGCGTTACGAAGTTAGAGTTTTCAACGGACAGAAACGAGAGATAAAATATGCTGATAGTGAAGGTTAAAATTTGCGGAATTACAAATTATGAAGATGCCCAGGCAGCAGTTGAGATGGGGGCGGACTTATTAGGTTTTAATTTCTACCCGAAAAGCCCGAGATATATTAAACCAAAGGATGCGGTGAAAATCATAAACAAGCTTCCTGCGATTGCGGATATAGCGGGCGTGTTCGTGAATAGTTCGTTTGAGGAAATCAAGATAACTATAAATAATTGTCAGCTTAACTGGATTCAACTTCACGGCGATGAGAGTCCTGAATTCTGCAAAGAGTTTCTTTCCGTGGATGTGAAAACGATGAAGGCGATACGCGTTAAGAAACAGGATGATATAAAAGGTGCGGAGAAATACTTTACCGATGCTATTTTGCTCGATGCGTTTGACCCGAAAAAATACGGCGGCACGGGGCTTACATTCGACTGGAATATCGTGGGACATATCGGCAAACGTATTTTTCTGGCGGGTGGGATAAACCCTGAAAATGTGGTCAAAGCGGTGCAGTTTGGAGTTTACGGCATTGATGTATGCAGCGGAATTGAGTCCGAGCCCGGCAAAAAAGACCATAAGAAGATGAAAAAATTGTTTGACAATATACGGCACCTCAGAGCCTAAA
>JAPLMV010000122.1 GCA_026386835.1 Planctomycetota bacterium
TCGTGCTGGGTCAGCAGTCCTATGATGGATTTATTTGGTGTGGTATCGTCGAGCAATGCCTTGCTTTTGTTGCGTCCCACCGCCAGTGGGGTTACTGTGCCGGGGAATGCGACGGCGTTACGGATTGGCAGGATGCCGATAGTCTCCGGCAGTTTAAATTTATGTTCGTTTTCCTGCGACTGATTGCTTTCGTTATTTAAATAGGGCTCGATGTCCGCATGGTTTTCAGCCGCGACTTCGATTAACCAGTTGCCGTCGGCGAATAATAAATTTTTAAGGTTCTCAGCCATAGTGCTCATAATAATGGTTTTTTGGATAAAATCAAGGCGGTAAAAAAATTAAGTCAAAAACTGCAACTTGATGCCCAGAGAGCCGCAAGTGATTAGGCTTAAGAAAAAATAACGGTCAAGTATTGTTGTCAAAAGGCCGGATAAAATTTAACCAGCCTGTTTTATTTGAATTTGTTTTTTCTTTTACTTTATGGCTGCATGGTAGCTTTGTAAAGACCGTAATGGCGCAGTGTCTTTCTGGCGGGCGGCAATGCCCTTTACAGCGGCAGCAGCAGCAGCGCTTGTGGTTATATAGGGAACGTGATACTTGATGGCGGTTTTGCGGATGTAGGAATCATCGTATTTGCTTAATTTGCCGGCTGGAGTATTTATGACAAGCTGGACTTCGCTGTTCTTGATGGCATCGGCAATGTTTGGTCTGCCCTGATGCATTTTAAGAATAGGTTCGCTCTTAATACCATTTTCAGCAAGGAAGCGATGAGTTCCATCGGTCGCTTTGATTTTGAAGCCGAGTTTTACAAACTGTTTTGCGGTTTCGACAATAAAGGATTTTTCCTTGTCGGTGACGGTTATCAGAACCGTGCCTTCGAAAGGCAGAGGCGATTGGGTAGCTTCCTGAGCTTTGAAATAGGCCATACCAAACGAATCGGCCAGACCCAATACCTCACCAGTGGAACGCATTTCTGGACCGAGAACTGGGTCTACCTCATGGAACATGTTGAAAGGAAAGACAGCTTCTTTTACTCCGAAATGCGGGATTTTTTTACTCTGGATATTCAAATCAGATAATTTTTTGCCGAGCATAATTTGAGTTGCCAGCCGAGCCATAGAAAGTCCGCAGACTTTAGAAACGATTGGCACAGTTCGGGATGCACGCGGGTTTGCTTCGAGCACATAGACAATATCGTTGGCAATGGCGTATTGCATATTCATCAGGCCAATAACGTTTAGTTTTGTGGCGATGGTTCTGGTATAATTCTTAATGGTTTTAAGGTGTTTTTCAGGGATACTGACAGGCGGTATAACACAGGCGGAGTCTCCGGAATGTATCCCTGCAAGTTCGATATGTTCCATAATTGCAGGAACAAAGGCATCAGTGCCGTCGGCGATGGCATCGGCCTCTGTTTCGATGGCGTTGTCGAGAAATTTATCTATAAGGATCGGGCGTTCAGGTGTTACTTCCACTGCGGCTGCAACATACTGTTGGAGCATTTCCTCATCGTGAATGACTTCCATACCACGTCCGCCGAGCACATAAGAAGGCCGCACCATAAGCGGGTAGCCGATTTTTTTGGCGATGGCAATTGCCTCATTTAAGTTACTTGCCATTCCGGACTGCGGCATTGGTATGCTGAGTTTTTCCATCATTTTGCGGAAGCGGTCACGGTCTTCTGCCAGGTCGATTGATTCCGGAGATGTGCCGATTATTTTGACACCTGCCTGCGCAAGTTCGCTTGCTATATTTAGAGGAGTCTGGCCTCCGAACTGGACTATGACGCCTTCGGGTTTTTCCTTTTCATAAATGCTGAGTACATCTTCAACAGTGAGCGGCTCGAAGTAGAGTTTGTCGGATGTGTCGTAATCGGTCGATACCGTTTCCGGGTTGCAGTTGACCATTATTGATTCGAATCCTTCGTCTCGCAATGTAAAGGCAGCGTGGACGCAGCAATAGTCGAATTCAATTCCCTGTCCGATACGGTTAGGTCCGCCGCCGAGCACCATTATTTTTCGTCGATTGCTTACCGGCACTTTGTCCGGTCCATTGTAAGTGGAATAATAGTAGGCGGCATTTTCAACACCGCTTACCGGTACAGCATCCCATGCTTCAACAACGCCAATGGACTTACGCTGCCGACGGATTTTATCTTCCGCTATACCGAGCCGTTTGGAAAGGTAACGGTCGGCAAAGCCATCTTTTTTGGCCTGCGTCAGCAGCTTATCTGGCAGTTGTTTACCCTTGTACTTTAGAATCTCTTCTTCGAGTTTAACAAGTTCCTTCATTTGTTCAATGAACCAGTGTTTGATATAAGTTTTTTCATGCAGAGTATTAACATTTGCACCCTTTCTCAGGGCTTCGTACATAATAAATTGTCTCTCGCTCGATGGATTACTAAGCAGATTCATCAGTTCTTCCAGAGGCAATTTGTTGAAGTTTTTGGCAAATCCCAGGCCGTATCTGCCGGTCTCGAGGGAGCGGATTGCTTTTTGAAGTGCCTCTTTATAGGTTTTGCCTATGCTCATTGCCTCGCCCACGGCTCGCATTTGCGTGCCAAGCTTGTCTTCGACACCTTTAAACTTTTCAAAGGCCCAGCGGGCAAATTTGATAACAACATAATCGCCTGAGGGAGTATATTTTTCGAGAGTCCCATCCCGCCAGTAGGGTATTTCATCCATTGTTATTCCGGCAGCGAGCATTGAAGATACCAGTGCGATAGGAAAGCCTGTTGCTTTGGATGCAAGTGCGGAAGAACGCGATGTTCTCGGATTTATTTCTATTACGACGACTTTTCCGGTCTTTGGATTGTGTGCAAATTGTATGTTAGTGCCGCCGATAACTTCAATTGCATCGACGATGTCGTAGGAATATTTTTCAAGACGTTTTTGCAGTTCAGGAGCAATGGTAAGCATTGGAGCCGTACAGTATGAGTCGCCTGTGTGCACACCCATCGCATCAACATTTTCAATAAAACAGACGGTAATTTTTTGTCCCTTTGCGTCCCTGACAACTTCCAGTTCCAATTCCTCCCAGCCAAGTACCGATTCTTCGATTAGAATCTGGTGTACCAGACTTGCGGTGAGTCCGCGTGAGGCAACCGCCCTCAGTTCTTCGATATTGTAAACAAGCCCGCTTCCTGTTCCGCCCATGGTATAAGCAGGCCTTACGACAACAGGATAGCCGAGTTTGTCGGCAATTTTTTCGGCTTCTTCAACGGTAAAGGCAGGGTCGCTTTTCGGCATTTCGATACCGAGCTGTTCCATTGTTTGTTTGAATATGACGCGGTCTTCGCCTCTTTCGATGGCGTCAATCTGGACGCCGATAACCTTGACGTCGTATTTCTTGAAAACACCGGCACGGGCAAGTTCCGATGCGAGGTTGAGGCTGCTTTGTCCGCCGAGATTAGGCAATAGGGCGTCGGGTCTTTCTTTTTCGATGATTTTGGTCATAGTAGCCAGGTTAAGCGGCTCGATATACGTTATATCAGCCATACCAGGGTCTGTCATAATTGTTGCAGGATTGGAATTGACAAGGACTATCTGGTAACCTAACTTTCGAAGCGCCTTGCAGGCCTGTGTGCCGGAATAGTCGAATTCGCAGGCCTGTCCTATGATGATGGGTCCTGAACCGATAATCATTACTTTTTTTATGTCACTGCGTTTTGGCATAGTGAATACTCCTCAACTTCTATAAATAATTATAAGCATTCGGATATTTAGGTGTGGATTAAACAGTATTGAGGATGAACTGTCAAATAAGAAAATTTTGTCTGTTGCTTAGGGGGGCAATCGGGAGAAAAAACACAACTGCCGACAACTGAATAACTGTCGAGCGGTAAAACCGCCAGTAACAGTTAATTCAGATTGTCGGCAGAGGCCTTTCGATAAAGGACGGATGCGTTAAAGCATCCGCGGTTGTCCGGCTTACTCCGGCGACTCGATGTCGCCGCCACCAGTCGGCTCACCTTCAAAGCAGTTAATAGCCGAAGTGAGCTGACGGTTTACCTGGCCGCCGGCGGTCGACAAAAACGGACCGCCTATGAACACCAGGAGTAAAACCAGCAGTATTAAATTTTTCATTTTAAAGAGCTCCTTAATAGACTACTGTTTGAAATCGTTGTTCAAATTCTTCTAATCCGCAACTGTCAAATTCCTTCACAGTAGGTTCCCTGTAAAGGTTTAATAACGATTGGACTTGTGATGCCACTTGGCAGCATCTGGTCAGGGTTTGGTGTGATTTGGATAACACCGACATCGCCAGGTTCAGTGGTTTCCGAACCGCCGTCGCCTAAGGTCGCCCCGATATTGCTGACATATCCGCTTGAATAGCCGCTGGTGTCATACATCGAAATGACCGTACCGTAAATTTCCGCGTTGCCGCGAATATCGACAATGCCGCCGACGATTGCGCCAGTAAGAACATTATTCTCGCCGCTGTTGGGGTTGGTATTGCCGAGGTTGACGTTAAAATTGGGCGCCAGAATCGTTGCCTGAACATTTTTGTTCTGGAACGTTTCTTCCCCAGTGAAGTAGAGACAGTTCTTCATCCACCAATTTGTGCTGTTTGAATAGTTGGGCGTATTGGTTACTATAGGGCCGTTAAACACACAATTTTCAAACCGCACGTTATTATAAGTGCCGCCGGTCGTACCGCAATCTATGTAAAGAATACCGTTAAAGGTGCAGTTCTTAAACAAGGCATTCTTGCTTGCAGTAACCTTTGCATTCGTGAACGTATTAGGACCTGAGCAGACATAGCGAGTCAGTTGCAAGCTTCCCGCCGAAGATGGCTGACTGTAATTGCCCGCTACGTGAGGGAAATATTCCGTTACCTTCCTGGAATCGTAGGTCGGTATGTTGGTCGCCTGGTTTCTGTACTGGGTGGTGTCGTAGTCGCTTAGTTTCATGCCGGGCATGTTGACGGCCTTGTCACCGTAGTTGACGTTGTAGTTGACGCCTTCGGATTGGCCTTGTATCTCATCCGTAGAGCTGACTATTTTGTTTCCTTGGGAGTCGTACATAGGATTACCGCTGGCATCTAATGTTTCAAGGTCATAAGGCATTTTTGTTGTACCCGCATACAAATCTGGGCCTTTCAGCCCGGTAGTGGGATTAATATTAGTAAGAATAGTATTAATAGTCCCCTCGACCGTTGAATCGCTGGTTATATTAAATGGGGAAATGTCCTGGTATTTCCAGGCACTGTAAATATTGCCATGTATGGTCGAGTCGCCGGTTATCCACACACGGGTTTTTGATGCGATGGCGTATTTCAGTACGTCTGCCGATTTTTGAATATTCAAATCGACGATTATCTTCCTGTGTATACCATTGTCGGTTCCTGTTGATTCGAGCTTGATGATATTCGGGTCGTTGTCATAGCGGTAGAATCGTATCGTAAAGTTTGAATCAACAGTAGTAGTGCTGTAATTTATGGCAGGGATGATAAGCTGGTTTCC
>JAPLMV010000145.1 GCA_026386835.1 Planctomycetota bacterium
CCCTTTGGTAGTAATCATTCTGTATTACGGCTTTATATTTTTCGCCGTATATGCCCGCATCAATCGGCCTTTATTGAAAAAAAGAATTGTTATAGTAATGTTTTCAGCGATAATCCTTTTTCTCGGAGTCAGCAAATGGCAAAGGGTATATCGGGATAATCTGATTGTAACTGTCCTCGATGTCGGACACGGCCAGGCGATACTTGCGCAGCTTCCAGGCAAAACAAATATCCTCTTCGACGCCGGCTCGCTGCATTACAGCGATATCGGCAGAAAAATCGTTGGCCCTTTCCTGAACTACAACGGAATAGGCACAATCGATGCCATCATCATAAGCCATGGCGACATCGACCACATTAACGGCATCCCTGAAATCGCTGAATACAACCGCAGAATAGGCGGGGTTTATGCCAATGACGCTGTTTTCTTCAATACAGACCCATGCGGTCCGCCAAAAGTCCTTGGGACATCTCTCGCCAAAAACGGAATCAAAATACAACCTTTGAAACCGAATTTCGACAGGGTTGAAATACTTTGGCCGAATAAGCAAACAAGAAACGACGAAAAATTAAGCAGCAACGATAAATCAGTTGTTTCGCTGATTGAATTTACCGGCAGAAAAATTCTTTTGTGCTCCGATATAGAGAAACCATCGCAAAAAAGGTTAATCGCTCTCAACCCAGCACTTAAAGCCGATATTGTCGTTGTCCCCCACCACGGCTCAATAAGAACGCTGGATGATAGCTTCCTCGAAAATCTCAATGCCGGCATCTTAATCTACAGTTGCGGCCGAACGCAGTATGAAAACCAACACAGCAGCCAGCCAGCAAACAGCATAAAATCATTTTATACAGCAAGAGACGGGGCTATAACGGTTCGCATCGACAAAAATGGCGATATTAAAACCGATACATTTCTGCAATAAAAAACCCCCGGCATGAGAAACCGGGGGTTAAACATTAGCAATCTATTGCATCGAACAAAAACAGGTAATTACTTCATGTGGACGACGATTTCGACTCTGCGGTTTTTGGCCTTGCCATCCGCTGCCGTGTTTGGGGCAACCGGCAGGCTGTCGCCACGGCCTATTGCACGAATCTTTTCCTTATTAACTCCCTTGTCGATAAGGTATCTGACAACGGTCAGAGAACGCTGGGACGAAAGCTCCCAGTTGTCTTTCCACTTCGATTTTTGAATCGGGTCAGAATCCGTGTGTCCGACGACATCGGCCAATCTGTCGGTATACTGGCTCTTCAGTACCGACTCGATATGGTCAAGCTCTTTGCTTGTTGCGTTCCTCAACTCGGCCTTGCCTGAATCAAACAGTATTGAATTTGGCAGTGTGACGGTAACTGTGCCTGCTGCTGCATCGAATTTAACATCATAACCGGGACCAAAGCCGGAAGCCTCAGCCGGGCTTTTTTTCATTTCTGAAATCTGCCGCTGAAGCTCATCGATTGTCTGCTGGTTCGCAGCAACCTGTCCTGACAACTGGCCTTTCTCAGTCCTTTCGCGGTCGAGCAGACCTACGGTATTCTGGTGCTCAACGTTAAGGGCCTGATATTTCTTCTGCCAATTGGTGCAGCCAGGCAGCAACATAAACGACGCAAGGCCAATTAGCAGAGAAACAGTTTTTTTGTTGGTGATTCGCATTTTAAAACTCCTTTCAAATTAATAATTTAAACTTTTCATTTTAACGATAAAACATCCTTGCCAAAAAATTAAACACCGAATCATGTAGAATCATAACAGCAAACACTCC
The DNA here is from genome assembly GCA_026386835.1 of Planctomycetota bacterium. GTDB lineage: Bacteria > Planctomycetota > Phycisphaerae > Sedimentisphaerales > Anaerobacaceae > JAPLMV01. Next base: position 1,763 of record JAPLMV010000145.1, read on the forward strand.
CAAAGACAAGAAGGGACCGTAAGGAATTTGTCGAATTTTTTTTGACAGGCTTTGAACGCCCGCCCAGGCAAGCCCGAAAAATGGAGCAATGAAAAAGGCGACAACCACAGAAACAGGCCCCACTACCGCCCCCGCCGCACCCATTAAATGCACATCGCCCAATCCCATCGCCTCTTTGCCGAAACCGAGCGTACCCAAAATCCGCGTCGCCCAGACAATTCCGCATCCGACAAAATACCCCCATATACTTCCCATAAGTCCTGCAACAAAAGGATGTTGCGAAAAATTAACCCACCAGGTGCTTATCGTAAGATTTGTCCTGCTTACCTCCAAAGCCGCCCAGGCACAAACAATAATCGGCAGCAAAAAAAGGATTTCCCTGCAAATTTCCAGACGATGATTGAACTGCTGCTGGTCTTGTTTTTCCTGTTCGCAGGCCAAATTTTCACCCTCAGCAGGTGCAGATTCGTAACTTCTTTTTATTACCCCGGCTGCCACAAGCACCATCGATATGCCAAGCCCTATCGTACTGCCAAGTGCCAGTGATGCGACTGTTGCTTCTTTAAAGACCAGGTCCGATGTTGTCGGCAGAAGGTAATAGCCGCGAATCAATTGCGGGTCGATTACATAACCGGCGACCGCCGAACCCGCCAGTCCCACCGCCGTGGCAAACCAGCATATAGCCATTGGAATAACCCACAACTCCAAATCAATCGCCGATGCCGCAATCAGACAGGCAAGCAAGCTTATATGTATAAGATAAACAAACCATCCGCCGCCAAAAAATGATTCCATGCCGCTGCGCAGCCCGAAGTGGAAATATATAAAATATAATCCCATAAAAACTGCGCCTGTCAACAGTTCAATAATAAAATAACGCGGCGAAATGGGTGCTTTGCAATACCTGCACTTACAGCCCAAAAGCAGCCAGGAAACAAGAGGTATGTTATCATAAAACATGATATTCCTGCCGCACGCAGGACAAGCCGACGGCGGTATCACTAAGGATTTATCGCGGGGCAGGCGGTATACCACAACGTTGAGAAAGCTGCCGATACAACAGCCGACAGCAAAAATAAAAACAGGCAAAATCCAATCCGGTGCCGCCACAACGCCTCCTTTGCGTCTAAATATTTTTTAATTTTATTTCTTGTTCGTCCTGCTGACAATGCCAGCAACTTTCATGGGCAGACCAAACAGGCGAATAAAGCCCGTTGCATCCGTCGGGTTATATTCGGCGCCCATCTTGAAGCTGGCCAGGTCAGGCCGATACAGGCTCTTTGGGCTTTTCACTCCTGCCAGGCCGCAGCTTCCCTTGAATAGTTTCAGCCGGACTTCGCCGGTAACATTACGCTGCGTAACATTAACGAACGCGTCAAGTGCGTTACGCAACTGACAGAACCATTGGCCGTAATAAACCAGCTCTGCGTATTTCAGCGCAACCTGCTGCTTATAGTGCATCGTCTCCCTGTCGAGCGTCAGCATCTCCAGCGCCCGATGAGCCGTCATCAGAATCGTGCCGCCCGGCGTCTCATATACGCCGCGTGACTTCATGCCGACAAGGCGATTCTCGACAAGGTCTGCCTGGCCGACACCGTGTTTGCCGCCGATTTCGTTCAACTGCTCAATCAGTTTTACGCCGTCGATTGCCCTGCCGTTTAGTTTTACCGGCACGCCTTCCCTGAACCCAACCGTTACATAGTCGGGATTGTTTGGCGCCTTTGAGACCGGACGGGAAATCACAAACAATTCGTCCTTCGGCTCATTGGCAGGGTCTTCGAGGTCCGCACCTTCGTGGCTGATATGCCATAAGTTGCGGTCGCGGGAATAGATTTTCTTTTTGCTCTGCTCAATTGGAATCTTATGCTTTTTGGCATAATCGACCGCCGCCTCACGACTGGTCAGCGTAAACTTAGGGTCTTTCCACGGCGCAACGATTTTCAGCGTCGGGTCAAGTGCCATATATGTCAGCTCGAACCGCACCTGGTCGTTACCCTTACCCGTCGCTCCGTGCGATACCGCTGTTGCGCCTTCAGCGTGTGCGACATCGACCTGATATTTTGCAATTAAAGGCCGGGCAATACTTGTACCGAGCAGATAACCATTTTCATATACCGCACCGGCTTTTAGCATCGGCCAGATATAATCCTCGACAAATTCCTTTCGCAGGTCTTTGATAATGCACTTTACCGCGCCGGACTTTAATGCCTTTTTCTTTATGCCGGCCAATTCATCCCCCTGCCCTAATTCCGCTGCGAATGCTATCACTTCATAGCCGTAAGTTTCTTTTAGCCACGGCAGGATAACGCTCGTATCCAGCCCGCCGCTGTATGCCAATACCACTTTTTCTTTCTTTGCCATTCTTTACCTCGTTTGATGTCATTCCTGCGAAAGCAGGAATCCATCGTTACTTTACATTTTTAGCTTTCTAATATACCCATTATTCCCATCCAGGACAATAATTATTATATCGCTTTTCATAACGTGGGTGCACCTGCCGTTTATAGGTGAAACTCCAAAGTCATCCAAGGTCATCCAAAGTCATCCAAACGCATTCAGAAGCACTCCAAAGGTACTCCAACGATAGTCCAAAGTACTCCAAAGTATGTCCAAATGCATCCAATTTCAGGTATTGATTTTGTTTTAAGTTCGTTCATATAAAAGACTTAAAAGAAAAATTGAGCCACAGATTTCACAGATTTCACAGATTTTTTATTTTTCTCTGTTATGCAAATTTTAAAGAGCAGGAGGCGCAGACGAATACCGCATAGACATATTCAATTGTTAAAGAACAGCCTTACAACGAAAGCACTAAATTCTAAGCACTAAATCCGCCTTCGCCGAGGCTTCGGCGGCCAAGTCCTAAATAAATCCGAATTTTTCAAACTTAAATGTCCAAAACAAAACTCCTAACAGACCAAAGTAGTACTGGCGCAGAAAAACTGCGTCTCTCTATAAAGGGGCGTACCTGCGCGTTTGGTCGAAAAACAGCGTACAGCGGGCAGCGTACCGCGTACAGAAAAAGAGGGTAAGTCGTTATCGGGTAGAGAGTAAAGAAATTGTAAAAAAAATTTTAAAATTTTCGATTTTGCCTTTTGGATACCTGCGCGTTTGGCCGAATTCGTATCTCGTATCTCGTGGCTCGTATAGCGGAGAGCAAAGAAAAGAGATTTAGACGCGGATTTCGCGGATTTAAAGAGGTAAAGAATTCAGGGCTGGTTCTTATTTTTCGGGCGGTGGCACACGCCCGCAAGGCATCTTACAAAATCTCTTCCAACTTAAAACTAAGCTGATATTTAACAAGCTTAACACGTAAACCCTTTACAGCGAAAATGACTCTGCTATCAAAATTAGAAGCAATCAAAATACCTCGAATATTTTCATGTTTTTTGGTCGTTGCAGATAGACAGCCTATATACCCAAGCAGTTGTCCAAGAGCGCCGTCTTTGGCCTTACCTGCCTTTATCTCTATTACGACCAATCCCCCCGTTTGATCTTTTGCCAATATATCGATTCTGCCTGCTTCTGTTTGATACTCCACACCGCCATCTACAAGAATTAATCCTGGTTCGATTTCTGACAGCCTTGTTGTCAACCAATTATGCAAATCGCGTTCAAGAGATACGCTCGCTTCAATCGATTCTTCGATATTGGATTCAATATCAGAAATTTCTTTTTCGTCAGAAACGGCTGTCTCAACACCAGATACCTCAATTTTCCCTGTCTTTATTTGAGATTTGTACCATGAATAATGCGACTTTTGCCATTTGCTATTTGGAAAATTGGCTTTAACAAGGGATGTCAGCTTCTCATAGCTTGGAAACTCACCTTCCGACATGTAGGTGTCAATTACAATATCCTTAATGGATTGGTACCCGCTCATAAATCTCCTTCCACCTAACAATGATTATACAATCTGCCCAAAACAGAAAACACAAACTGCCGAAAGCAGTATACCACCAAACGCTAATCAGGACAAGAATTCAGCAATAAGGCTTGCAAATTATGGGGCGTGTATTGATTTATCCGGTATCGGCGGTACTGGAAAAGCGAGGTTATTTTTGGTTTTTTTGTTCAAGGAAAGCGGTTAGGATTTCGGCGGCGGCGATGGCATCGAGCCGCTTTTTCTTTTTACCTCTCGTAAGTTCAGTACCAGCAAGCTTTTCCTTCGCAGCGAAGGTACTCAGCCGTTCGTCCTGAAAATAAACGGGAACTTCAATAAGCTTCTTCAACTGCTCAGCAAACCGGGTAACAAGTTTTGCCTGCGGGCCTGCAGAATCATCCATATTCAAAGGCAGACCCATTACAATACCGCCGATACCTTCTGCCTTGACTAATTCAGCGATTTTTTCAAGCAGGCCATTTTGCCCCGCAATAACAGACAACGGCGAGCAGAATGTTTCCGTAGGGTCGCAAATTGCAAGCCCTGTCTGCTTTAATCCATAATCGATAGCCAGGTATCTCATTGGTATTGCGTCCTGCGTATAGCCTGTGCCATAAAGGGATTATAAGAATTTTTCACTGTTATGCTGTTTTATGAGGTCGAGCAGTTCCTTTAATCTGTTGGCCTGGTCGGCATGGCAAATCAGCGTAGCATCGGGGCTGTGGGCGATGATGATATTATCAAGGCCGATAGCGGCTATAAGATGGTTTTTGTCTTCGGTTACGACGATGCTGTTTTTGCAGTCGAGCAGGCGGCTTTGGCCGGCCACGACTACGTTGTTATCCTTGTCGGAGCTTATGATGTCAGCAAGGGCGGCATAGGAGCCGATATCGAGCCAGCGGCAGTCGAGTTTTATGGCGTAGACGTTTTTGGCCTTTTCCATTACGCCGAAATCGATGCTGATTTTGGGCAGCTTGGGAAACCATTCCTCGAGTATCTGCTTTTGGTTTGGACTGTCCCAGCCGCGCTGAATAGTACGCAACGGCTCTACGGCACCGGGCAGAAACTTTTCGATATTGGCTAAAATGGTTCTGGCCTTCCAGACAAACATTCCTGAATTCCAGAGATATTTGCCGGTCGCAAGATATTTCTTTGCTGTTCCATCGTCAGGTTTTTCGATGAAGGTCTCAACTCTGTAGATTTTGTTTTCACAGTGTGGACATTTGCGGACAGAGGCAAGTTTTATATAGCCCAGTTGGGTGCTTGGAAATGTCGGCTGGATGCCGAAGGTAATCATATCATCGGGGTTGTTGTTGACAAAGGTCAGTGCGTCTTTTACAGCTTTTTGGAATACTTCCTTCGGCTCGATGAGCTGGTCTGCGGTAACTACGACCATTGTGGCATCCGGGTCATATTTGGAGAGAATGGCAGCAGCCAGGCCGATGGCGCCTGCTGTGTCGCGAACAACGGGTTCAGCAATAACATTGTCGAAGGGCAGGCCGGACGAACTTTCTCGGATGAGGTCGACGTAGCCTGCGTTGGTGAGGATGAGTATGTTGCGTTTGTCAAACATCGGGCTAAGCCGCTCGAAGCAGTCCTGCAAAAGCGTCAGGCCGTGCAGGAGTTTGAGCACCTGCTTGGGGCGTTTTTCCCTGCTCAGAGGCCACAATCTTTTTCCTGTTCCTCCTGCCATTATTACCGCATAATTCATTTTTGAACCCTTTTTCAAGCGAGAACAAAGAATAATATCGGCACAACGATTGCAATAAAAATCACCGTTGTTGCCACCCAAAGAGCGCTGGCCAAAGGGCCATCCAAATCAAAGACGTTGCTCATAGTAACCATAAGCACAGCACTTGGACAGGCGGACAGAACAATAACGACCTTTTTAACCAAGTTGGTCAAATCATGGCCTGTCAGTGTCAAGAGCCATAGAAGCACTAACGCAACCAATGGCGTTAAGAGAAATTTTACCGCAGCGAGCGGAAAATACAAGTTTATATAGTTTTTAATGCGTGAGAAATTCACCCGCAGCCCGATTGCAAAGAATGATAAACTTGAGGCAGTGTAAACGAAAATATCAACGATATGAAAATCTGTTATAAAATCCGGCTGCTTAATACCCTTGAAATTCAGGATTAAGGCTATTATTGTGGCCGGCAGCGAGAGCATTCGCGGGTCGAGAAGCTCTATCGGTTTAAACTTTTCCGCAGAACCGCTGAGGCGAAGCTCGCGAATTTTAAGCAGCGGAAAAAAGACCAGACACGCCGTCGGCATCCAAAGCACAGAATAAATATTTGCAAGTCCCAGTCCCTGCGTGCCGAACAGAGCAAAACAAACAAACGCCCCGCCGGTATAACCGAGATTGCTAAGCCCCCCTGCCAAAATGAGAGTCAGGCGGCTTTTATGGTCGAGTTTGAAAAGTGAAAAAATTGTCGCCGAGCCAGTCGTGATTCCGAGCATCATTACGATGCCGATTATCGGCAGCCATACGAGGTCGCGTGAAAGCGGAATCTGCCAGATTATCAGTAATGCTATGAGCCATTCGAGAAAAATCAAAACAGCTGTCATAATGATTTTGGCCCAGCGTTCCGAGACACCAAATCTATTGCCTGCAATACAGCCGGCAAGAACGCCGCCGACAAGTACGACAAACATACCTGCAAGGCGAATATTGACAATATGCCCATCGGACAAAGCCGCTATAGTATTGGAAACCGCTGAATGCATCAGACAAGATACTCCCCGTCAATTTTTGTGACAGGCTGAATTTTCTGTGCCAGTTCCTTGTACTTTTCGTCGCCCATAAGTGCCAGTGTCGCATCCTTGCCGAGTTCGACAGCCGGCTGGTCGTAGGTGTTGATGCCGAACAGCTCGCCTGCGATTGAGGTTGTTACCTCGTAGAGGCAAATGAACTGGCCGACAGTGTAGGCATTTATGCTGTCGAAAAGAATGGTCATGCAGGGACGTTTATCCTGGACAAGTGCATATTCGGTGGCTTTCTTTTCGCTGTTTAAGAGTTTGCTTAAGTCGGCGCCGGCGAGAAACGACAGTTCCGGTGCACAATCGGCGGC
>JAPLMV010000085.1 GCA_026386835.1 Planctomycetota bacterium
GTGCGATTATTATCTGACAGGAAATGTTGAAAACATCGTACCGCAAATAGTCAGTGAATTGGAGAAAATATAAAACGTGCTAAAAAATAATTATAACAATGTCTCTATCCTGATTGTTGGTGCCGGACCTGCAGGTCTGTCCGCTGCGATACAGCTCAAAACGCTAAAACCAAAGCTTGACATCTGCGTCATCGAAAAAGCCGCAGACCTCGGAAATCATAACCTCTCCGGTGCGGTACTCGAAACAAAAGCTCTGTACGAACTACTCGATTCCGCCGTGCCAGGATGGCAGCAAACTGACTCCGCAAAAGACGTATTAGCCGCCAAAATCGATAAAGACAGCGTCCTGTTTCTTCTGGGTAAAAAACTTGCATTTAACGTCCATTTTGCAATCCGCCTTGCAAAAATGTTCCGCCTCGGGCCGGGCCAAATGATACATCAGGGCGATTATTCCATATCAATCAGCAAACTCACCAAATGGCTTGGCCAAATCGCAAGACAGCTCGGCGTCGAAGTACTCACCGGTTTCGCCGCCAATGATATTATCCTAAACCACTCCGGAAACCTTGTAACAGGCGTAAAACTCGTTGACCTGGGCCTTGACAAAAAAGGTTCTCGCCTGCCAAACTTCCTCGAAGGTGAAACCATCAATGCGAAATTCGTAATCCTTGCTGAAGGATGCGACGGCCTTGTCACTGAAAAATTTGTCGAAAAGGCAGGACTGCAAAGACAATCTCCACAGCTCTTTTCACTCGGCGTAAAAGAGCTTATAAAGGTAAGCAGCGAACAATACAAAAAATTCGGTCACGCCCGAGTCCTCCACGCCATGGGCTTTCCAATCTGGATGCCGCTTATCGGCCCAGCTATGTTCGGAGGCGGCATTATTTACGCGGGCCTGCCCGACCATCTTGCGGTTGGAATGATTGTCGGCGCCGACTGGAAATACTGCGACTTCAATCCGCAGGACGCTTTAACAAATTTCAAACAGCACAAATTCGTAAGCCAGTTCATTGAAGGCGGCACAGTCGTCGAGGCCGGCGCAAAAATGATTCCCGAAGGCGGATATTATGCCATACCAAGAGACCCGCAGACCGGCTCTATCGGAAAGGGAAACTGCCTGATACTCGGCGATAGTGCCGGCTTTGTCAACATGCTCAAAATCAAAGGCCTCCACAACGCCATCGAATCAGGCATCATCGCCGCAAAAGCCATCGACCAGGCCTTCGACAACTGCGAAAATTCCGCTGTCCTGTTTACCAAACTGATTGAAAAATCGAATATCGAAAAAGAAATGCGATCCGCAAGAAACTTCCGCCAGACAATCGCCAAACTCGGCCCAACGCTGGGCTTTCCGCTCTCCGCCCTTGGCGGACTATTGCCCAAATTCAGGATTGAGCCGGATTATGAAGCAATGACCATCGCCCGATACCGGCTCAAAGGCAACTTAAAATTCGACAAAGACAACTTCACCGCAATGGCTGCGACCGAACACCGCGAGGAACAGCCGAACCACTTAACCATCTTGAACCGTAACACCTGTGTGCAGAAATGCACCCCAACGTTCAATAGTCCCTGCATCACATTTTGCCCCGCCGGCGTATATGAAAACATTAACGGCCAGGTTAGACCCGCAAACCCCTCAAACTGTTTGCACTGCAAAACTTGCCAGCGGAAATGTCCTTTTGACAATATCAGATGGACCTGCCCGGAAGGCACAGGCGGCCCTCACTACAAACGCATGTAACGCCTGATTAGCATCGGTATCAGTAAAATACTCTTCATCCTTTTTCCCCCCGAAAGCACCCGACTTTTTGTCGGCGGGTTATTGATTGCGTCTGTTTTTCTGTCGTTAGTTTCGAATTTTGGTTTTTGGCCATTTGAATTCGGCCTGTCCCGAGCCTGTCGATGGATTCGGGTTTCGAGTTTCGTGCTTTCCCTTTTTTATCTCTGCGGGCTCGGCGTTCTCGGCTCAATCATTCGTTAATTGCCGCTTACCACTACAATAGTCAAATGGACATCTTTTTCTTCATTGGTGTGTGCTGCGGATTTTTTAACTGTTTTTTCGCCCGAAGTCAAGACCGGCTTTGGTATTGTCATGAAATCCGGCTTTTTGTTATCGACGGCGGCCAGCACCTCTTTTCCAGGCAAATGACCGGAGATGTCGTTCAGGGCGGCAAAATCCTTTGCCAATGCGAGCTGCCCGGAGAGATTATTCTGGCCGGCGATTTCGATAATCTGCTGGGCGGTAATCGGCTTTACTGCAACCTGATTTTCCGTCCGGCCTGTTTCAATGAACAGGGTAGTTGAATCAAATTTAGTCCAAATATTTTCCAAATCGGCAAGGAGCGAACTCAATTCCCTGCGGCTGCAATTTAGAACGTATACGCCATCGGCTATCTGGGCATCCTGACTACCGTATTCGAGAAAACTGTTTTCGGCAATTGCTCTAACGATAACTGCGTTGACGGCGACCGGTGTATTTGTTTTCAATTCAAGGCGGCCG
>JAPLMV010000308.1 GCA_026386835.1 Planctomycetota bacterium
AGAATTGAAGGCAAACTTGTTCGGCTCGATAACGACACCGCCCTTATTCAGGTCGGTGCGGTCGGCTATGAAGTTATGCTGCCCGGCTACTGCATAAATTCGCTCTCGGATAAAATCGGCTCGGACATAATTCTATGCACGATGGAATATTACGAGGGCTCGCCTGGTGGCGGAAACCTAATACCCAGAATGGTCGGCTTTTTGAATACGAGCGAAAGGGATTTTTTCACAAAGTACACAAGCGTCAAGGGTATAGGCATAAAAAAGGGCTTAAAGTGCTCAGTATCCCCATCGCTACGATAGCATCGGCGATAGAAAACGGCGACGACAAGATATTGATGTCCCTGCCGTCGATAGGAACGCGAATGGCTCAGCAGATTATAGCCGAGCTTAAGGGCAAACTTCAGATTTTCGCAGCGGCTGAAACTTCCAGAACCGCTGCCGCAGGATTTAAGCCCTTTCAGGCCGAGGCACTGGAGATTCTTATTGCCTGGGGCGAGAAAAGAAACGAGGCGATGGAACTTGTCGAGCTGGCCTGTAAGAGACACCCCGGCGTAAAATCGGCAGAGGAGCTTGTTCCATTGGTGTACCGGTTGAAACAGGGAATTGAAGTATAAACAATTAACTTTGAACATCGAACATAGAACGGTGAACTTTGAATAATGAAGAATCAGAAATACGATTTAGAACAGAGGTTGATGGAATTCGCCGCCAGGATAATAAAGGTGGCGGAATCCAGCAGGGATTTTATTCACAAGATACGAATAGCTTTGAAAGAGCTGCGGGAAACGTCCAGGTGGCTTAAATTAATAAAATATATAAAATTGCTTAATAAATCGGAAAGGCTTGATGGCCTAATCGATGAAACTGAACAGTTGATTAAGATATTTGTAACAAGCGTGAAAACCGCCAATGAAAAAAAGTAATTCGAGGTTGAACGTTTAGCGTTCAATGTTCAAAGTTGATGAGATTCTTATGGCGATAGATAGAATCATAACCGCTCAGTCGTTAAACCAGCAGGAAGAGAACTTCAATGTTTCTCTGCGCCCCAAATCTCTCGATGAGTGCGTTGGCCAGGCCGGCATCAGGGAGAAACTCTCAATCGCAATTACCGCAGCCAAAAAAAGAAACGAACCTCTCGAGCATATCCTCTTTTACGGCCCGCCCGGCTTAGGCAAGACAACGCTCGCTAATGTTGTAGCCTATGAAATGGGTGCACGTATCCGCTGCTCATCGGGGCCTGCACTTGTAAAGCAGGGCGATGTGATGGGTCTTTTGAGCAACATAAATACAGGCGATGTACTTTTCATCGATGAGATTCATCGGCTAAGCACACCCGTCGAGGAATTTATCTATCCTGCGATGGAGGAATTCCGCGTTGACTTTACCGTCGATAGCGGCATGCACGCAAAGACGATAAACTTTCCCCTCAAACGCTTTACCTTAGTCGGCGCAACAACACGGGCAGGGCTTTTGAGTGCCCCTCTTCGCAGCCGATTTGGAATGCTCTATCACCTCGAATTCTACAATCGGCAGGAATTGACCTTAATCCTGAAAAGGTCTGCCGATTTATTGCAGCTTCAATGTGATGACGGCACACTCGAATTGATTGCAGCCCGCTCACGCGGTACGCCGCGTGTGGCAAATAGATTGTTAAAACGTGTTCGTGATTATGCGCAGGTCAAGGGCACCGGCTTACTTAGTGCAAAAATAGTCGAAAGTGCCCTTAAAATGGAGCAGATTGACCCATTGGGCCTGGATGAACTGGATAGGGCTGTTCTGCGTGCTCTGGTCAATGTCTATGACGGCGGCCCAGCGGGCATCGAAGCCATTGCTGCAACATTAGGCGAAGAAAGGGACACCCTCGAAGATGTGGTTGAGCCGTATCTATTGCAGATAGGTTTTTTGCGGCGGACAAAACGCGGCAGGGAAATCACAAAGACCGCCTGTGAACATCTGGGCTTAAAGTACCACCAGAAAAAAGATGCTTCCATCGAACCAGAACTTTTCGAAGAAAGCCAGCAGTAATATTCAAATCAAGCTATGGCTTAAGAACATACTTTGCCATTTTGGGCGGGCGGCGGAGAATTTCGGTGAAGTGCCGGACAAAAACCTTTTCAATTTCAAGCAGCGTCTTTTCATCAGCCTGGGCAATCAATTTCAAGTTGCTCAAAGAATCGGCAGCATTTTTGGACAACCTGATCTTGTCGATAAAACCGGCCTCGCAATCCCTACACACAAGGCCGTTGGCAGAACTGCTGAAATAAGTTTCGTATTGCGTATCGCGTATTGCGTATTGCGTTTTACAATTTACGCAGTAACTCAAAATAGGCTGCAGACCGACTTCTTTGAGCAAACCAAGCTGAAATAAAATCAGCAAAGCAAGGATGTTTCGTCGCTCGCAGAGGTTTTGTAAAAACTGCACGAAGTTATCAAACAGTTGGGGATGCGGGTCGTATTCGTCCATCAGATTAGTTACCAACTCGGCTGCGAACAGAGCGCAGTTTAATGCAAAAAGATTTTCCGCAGGACTATTGAATCCCGGTTTTTGTTCGAATTCAGTCAGTGTGGCAAGTTTCTCGCCGCCAGTCGCCGTAAAAACAATATCGCCATAGGCTAATATCTCAATCGGGCCGCCGAACGCGGATTTTGGCCTTTTCGAGCCTTTAACGATAGCGCTGATTTTTCCCGTTTCTCTGGTAAAAAAAGTCACAACCTGACTTGTCTCGGAATAATCAATCGCACTTATACAAATCCCCAAATCCTTAGTCATCATAATTATCTACAAACTACGAACTAAATACTTTTCCAAACCCTTCCTGCTGCAAAATCTCATCTTCGGCATCGTGCATTTTTCTGGCCTTTGACGGCGTGGAATCATCGAAGCCGAGATTATGAAGCAGGCCGTGAGTTATATAAAGCATAAGCTCCGCCTGGCAGCAATGCCCTCGAAGTTTTGCCTGTCTTGCCGCAAGTTCAGCATTGACTGCCAACTCGAATACTTTCGTGCCCATGCCGTCGTCGTCCGACAAATCAAAACTCAGGCAGTCGGTGGTGCGGTTGTGCTTGAGGAATTTTTTGTTTAACCTCAGAATTTCTGTATCACCAACGATGGCAATGCTGATGTTTACTTTCGGCAGCTTAAAACGCAGGCAGATATTCTTGACCAGCTTCTTAAGAGCCGGCAATTCGACCGCGGCGGCTTTAAATTTTTTGGTTATTTGAATAGCGACATTTCTGTCTTGTCTTTTGGCATTCATAATTATTCGTTAGGGTAGGCCTGAACATCTGTGCGGGAGGATGGTATTTCGAGCACATCCATCGGTTTTGGATATGCGATTCGGCCGTGATAATGCGCAATGAGGGTCTTTGATATGCTCGCCTCTATAAGACTCAATTCCCGAAGCGACAGGTCGCATTCGTCGAATTGGCCGTCCTGCAGACGCTTCATTGCCATATTATGCACAATCACCTCTATCCTTGTCGGCGTTACTTCAGGCAGTGCCCTGACGGTACCTTCCACGCTGTCGGCCAGCATCACAATAGCCGCTTCCTTTGTCAGCGGTTTTGGGCCGGCATATCTGAATTCCGTTTCCGAAAGCTCAAATTGCTTTTCATCCAGTTTTTTCTTTGCCTGGTTATAGAAATATTCAACCAGCGTCGTACCGTGATGAGTTTCGACAAACTGCCTCAGCACCGTGGGTAAGCCATATTCATCCGCAAGCTCCATTCCGTCTTTGACGTGTCCGACGATTATCAACTGGCTCATTGCCGGTGACAATTCCCTGTGCTGACTGAGCGAGCCGATCTGATTTTCGACAAAATAGCCGGGCTTATTGATTTTGCCGATATCGTGATAATAAGCCCCGACCCTGCACAAAAGGCCGTTGCGGCCGATTGCCTCTGCTGCCGCCTCAGCGATGGAACCAATCATCAGACTGTGGCTGAATGTCCCCGGCGCTTCCATTGCAAGTCTTTTCAGCAGCGGCTGATTGGCATCGCTGTAGTCCAGCAGCGTCATGCTCGTTGTTATTTTGAAGGTTTTTTCGATAAGCGGCAGTAAGCTTTGCAGCAGTATCGCCACTGCCATCGTGGCAAGGGCATGCCAGCCGGCGTTGACGAATATTTTACTTAGCGGCTGCTCTTTGGTTACAAAATCCAGCGTCATCGCCATTATGAACACCGCCACCGCCGCAATAGCCCCAACCTCAAGCAATTTTGTCCTTGTCCTGATTTCTTTAAGAGAAAAACAGCAGGTCAGAACACCGGCTGACGCCGTAAAGAACAGCTTCATATCGAGAGGCGGTTCAAATACAAAACAGACAAAAACAACGTAAAATACGCTCATCCCTGTTGCGAAACGCTGATTGTACGAAATCGCCAGGATAATCGCCGCCGCTATTGCCGTTCCCATCCCCCAGTAAGGCTGATTTGCGAGCAACGCACCGATTTTTGCAAGTATCAGCAGCGAGGTAAATATACCTGCCAGTGCCAGCAGTCTCGGATGGTTTTTAATTATCCGTTTCTGATAGCGGGAAATATATAAAATACACGCCCCGCAAATCAGAGTTGTTATGGCTGCTTTTGGTATTATCTGGTAATAATCTTTTTGCTCAATCGAATCGAATGAAAGAATCATGGTACAAATCACGGTGAAAACAAGCCCCAGCAGAACCGATATAATAATATCGATATCCGCCCAGGTGCGCAGATGATAAAACCGCTCAGCGGCTAAATTCTTCCGCATCTGACTTCTTCTCTGAGTTATTTTGCTGAAAAACCACATTTTTTGTTCACTAACAACTACTCTTGGCCTCTGCCTTTTTCTGATAGGCTTGCACAATCTTCTGAACAAGTTTATGACGCACAATATCTGTCTGCGTCAACTCCACACAACCTATGCCTTTTATCCTTCGCAAGGTTTCGGTCGCCTCAACCAGTCCGCTTTTCTGTCCCGGCTCAAGGTCAATCTGCGTTATATCTCCTGTTATTATCATTTTCGAGCCGTGACCAAGCCGCGTCAGCATCATCAGCATCTGAACCGTCGATGTATTCTGCGCCTCATCACAGATAACAGCGGATTCATTTAACGTCCGTCCCCGCATAAATGCAAGCGGAATAATTTCGATGATGTCAAGCGACATAAATTTTTTCATCTGGGCAAATTCCATCATATCTTCCAGCGCATCGAACAGCGGACGAAGATACGGATTTACCTTTGCCTGCAGGTCGCCTGGAAGAAAACCCAGTTTTTCGCCTGCCTCGACCGCAGGCCTGGCAAGCACTATTCTTCTGATTTGCTTTTTCTTGAGCATTGAAACCGCAATCGCAACCGCAAGATATGTCTTACCCGTCCCTGCAGGCCCTATGCAGAACGTAAGGTCATTATTCAGCATCGTTTCGATGTACTTTTTCTGCCCCGGCGTTTTCCCTTTGATAAGCTTCTTATGCGAATAGACGTTTATTGCCTGTTCCTCTTCCTCCGGCTCATCAGACTGGTTCTCAGTCAAAAAAAACGTTACATCCGAAGTCGTCAATGAGCCACGTTTAATCAGATGCTTTTGCATCCTGTCTATGATTTCAGCGGCCTTATTTACACCATCTTCTTTACCGCTGATCATCAGGTTGGCCTGACGGGCTGTAACATGAACCCCAAGCGCCTGACGCAAAAGACGAAGATTGCCGTCCGCAGTACCGAACAACTCAAGCTGCCTGTCAGGTGAATCTAATTGTATCGTAACTTCCAAAATATTCCTCTACCGTATAATGATAAAGAATAAATACGCAAAAGGAGCTGCCGCAAGAGGCGAATCAATCACATCCAGCACTCCGCCGAAACCAGGTACGCTGTCCGATGAATCCTTCTGTGCTGCGTCACGCTTTATCATAGACTCTGCCAAATCGCCGAACTGCCCGATAAAGGCAAAGAACAACCCGAAAATCGCCGCCTGCCAAACCTTCATTATACCAAAAACCACGGCAAAAAGAATCGCTACTATCGTTGCAAATAATACCGCACCAGCCATACCTTCCCAGGTCTTTCCGGGGCTGATTTTGGGCGAAAATTTGTGTTTTCCAAACACGCTCCCAATCGTATAAGCCCCTATATCAGCACACTTTACGACAAAAATAAACATCAGTATCGCCCAGAGCCCGAATTTAATCCGAATGGCGGGCACAAAG
>JAPLMV010000221.1 GCA_026386835.1 Planctomycetota bacterium
GTGCGGGACAATCAGCCCCACAAATCCGATAAGACCGCTTAAGCTGACCGCCACGGCGGTTATGGCCGCTGCGATTGCAAAAGCGATTGTTTGCGTTCCTGCGGTGTTTATGCCCATTCTTTTTGCATCCTCAATGCCGAAACTAAGGGCGTTTAACTGCGGACTTATGTAAAACAAAGCGATTATCCCTGCCATAACGTAGCCGGCGCTTAACCACAGGACAGAAAAGTTTTCCTCGGCCATATTGCCCATCAGCCAGAATATTGTCGAATGTATCTGCTGACTTTTTGCTATTGATGTCAGGAACATAATCACCGCCGAGAAAAAGGCGTTAACCACAACGCCGGCCAGCAGCAGTCCTGTTACATTGGATTTTCCTGTAAGCCGGCCGATAAGCCAGACTAACCAGACAGTTCCCATTGCGCCGACGAATGCGAAAATTGCTATCGGTGAGCGTCCCCACAGCGTCCAACCGACTCCGCTTATAACTGCAATAATCACTCCAAGCCCGGCTCCGCTGGATATACCCAGGATATACGGGTCTGCAAGAGGATTACGCAAAAGCGCCTGGAAAACTACCCCCGAGCATGCCAGTGCCGCACCGACAATCGCAGCAAGAATAATGCGGGGCAGTCTTACGTGAACGAATATTTCATAATCCGTGTTTACCATCCCTTGCTGGCTGGTTCCCGTAAATACCGATTTGAGGGAAATATGCTCCGTGCCTGTTAGTGAACACATAAGCATCACCAGTATCAGCAACACAAGGGCTGATATGACTTTGATAGCTAATTTTCTTGCTGTTAATAAATCCGTCATTGGCTTACTTTGCAAAAAGTTCCGGCTTTAAACATCCGGCGATGGTTTCAATGCTTTCATACAGCCGCGGCCCAAGCCGCGATACGATATCACCATCTATGACATAAATCCGTCCGTTTTTTACAGCAGGGACATTTTTGAACCTGCTCCAGTATTTAATCGCAAGCTCCCGCTGTTGGGCCAGGTTCTCCTGTCCCATTGTCGGCTCAATTATAACATCCGCACCGCAGGCGTAAACCATCTCTGCTCCGATTGGCGGATATTTGTGTATCGTCTGCCCGATGGCGTTTTCGCCGCCGGCCAGTTCAATCAATTCGTTGATAAAAGTGTCTCTGCCGGCAACACGCAGCGGCTCCCGCTGCACAACCCATAACACGCGTGCCTTTCTCCCTTTTCCAACCAGAGTCGAAAGATTGTCGATTTTTTTCCTGATGTCACTTGCCAGCTCGCCTGCCTTTGGCGAACTCCCCGTGGCAGCACCCATTTTTTCAATCGCATCAAAAAGCTCATCGACCTTATCGATGTTTACGGTCAGTGTGCCGCATCCTATTCGGCTCAATCGTTCTGCAAGATTTTTTTGCTGTTCAAAACCGAGCGTAATTACCAAATCCGGCTTTGCCGCCATTACCGCCTCTATGTTTGGCTGCCAGAATGTGCCGACCTTATTCTTTTTTAATGCCTGCGGCGGATAATCACTTTCATTGGAAACCGCAACGATTTTTTCATCGAGTCCCAGGGCAAAAAGTATTTCGGTAACATCCGAGGCAGTTGAAACAATTCTATTGGCCTGATTAGGCAGGTGGGTAATATCGCGGTTTTGCGTTTTAGGCAAACCGAATATTGCAAATCCTGCGCCGGTCCAGCACAGGATAACCACCAGCAACAGCAGCCATTTTTTCATCATGTCCTCTTAAACTGTTTCTCCAGTTCGCTCATTGAAAATTTTATTGTGGTAGGTCTGCCATGCGGACAGCGGCCCGCACAGTCAACGGTTTTGCCGTCTGCAAGCAGTTGTTCTATTTCCCTGTCATTTAATTTTTGGCCTGCCTTTATTGCCGCCTTGCACGCTGCCATATTCAAAATCTCATCGAGCAGTCTCTGGGCATCGATACTCAGTTCCCTGTTTTCGAGCAAGTCGATTAAATCGCCGACAAAGTCCAGCGGTGAAACTTTTGAAAGTATGCTCGGAAACGACTGTATGGCCATGGTCTTTGGGCCAAACGCCGCAAGCTCGATTCCCAGTTTTTCAATCAATTCGCTGTTATTCTCAATAGTTTCTGCCTGTGCATCGGTTATCTCAAAACTCTCCGGTATCAGCAGTTTCTGCGATTCGAGATTGCCCACCGATGTCCGCCTTCGCAGATTTTCGTACATTATGCGTTCGTGGAGTGCATGCTGGTCAACAATGATAAAACCGTCTTCGGTCTGTGCGACGATGTAGTTGTCGTGTATTTGAATAGCGTTTAGCGGATAGCGATTAGCGGATAGTGTTTCATTTTCTACCCGCTCTATGCTGTTTCTCTGTGCTGATTTATACGGAAAAGAAATTTGCTGCTGCGAGTGAGCAGGCCTGTGCCTTTTAAAAAATTCAGCCATTGCATCGGTGATATTTTGACTTCTCTGGCCTGTGCCTGTTGTGTTGTCACTATTTTTTGGGGGAAGCTTTACAGGTGTTTCGATATTTGTCCCTAAAAGTTTTTGCCTCAAAACCCCCAAAATCTGGGAATGAATCAGGTTGGAATTAAAAAACCGAACCTCAATTTTTGTCGGGTGTACGTTCACATCATAATCTTCATACGGCAGCTTGATAAACAAAAACACTACAGGAAACCTGTCCGGCTCGAT
>JAPLMV010000033.1 GCA_026386835.1 Planctomycetota bacterium
GGGCCAAAATGGAGAAAGAGATTTTTTCCGGCAATATAAAACTGGCGATGAGCCATGTAGTGCCTGACCTTGTACAGAAAGTGCTAAAAGGACAGGACCCGCTTCATATTCTCGGTAAGGGCAACCAGGTCAGACATTACACTTATGCGGGCGACCTGGCTGAAGGGATTCGTAAATGCATCGAAAGTGAAAAGACCATAAATGATGATTTCAACATCTCTACGCCGGTATCGACGACCGTCCTGGAACTCGCCGAGACTATCTGGATGAAAATAAACCCAGATAAGCCGTTCAGATATGTCAGCGATAAACCGTTTCAGTATGATGTTCAAAAAAGAATTCCTTCTGTTGAAAAGGCGAAAAGAATTTTGGGTTTTGAAGCAAGAACAACATTGGATGAAGCGTTGGCCGAGGTTATTCCCTGGATTCAAAGCCAGATTGCAATTGGCGGAATATAAGCACGTTTTTCAGGGCAAAATGGAAATCGACGATAAACTTCAGAATTTATATACTATGCGTTTTGATGGAGAATTAAGCCGTAAAAACGCAATGTGGCGTGTATTAATCAGTTCCTTCTTCCAGCAATATGTAAAAGAGTCTGATACGGTTCTGGATATAGGGGGCGGGTACTGTGAATTCATTAACAATATAAAGTGTTGCAAAAAATATGTCGTTGATCTGAATGAGGATATTCTTAAATTTGCAAATCCTGATGTTCAACCATTTAATAGTCGGCTGTCAGAAATCGCTTCTTTGCTGGAATCGTCGATTGACGTAGTTTTTTTGAGCAATTTTTTAGAGCATTTAAGGTCGAAGTAAGAAGTGCTTAAAACTCTTTCTGATGTGTTTAGTCTTCTTAAAACCGGCGGAACACTCATAATATTACAGCCTAATATCAGATACGCTTACAAGGTATATTGGGATTTTTTTGACCATAACATTCCGTTAAGTGACAGGAGTATAGTTGAAGCACTGCTGCTAACCGGATTTAAGGTGGACCGACTAATACCGAGATTTTTGCCTTATACGACCAAGAGCAAAATCCCGCAGAATACATTTTTGGTAAAGGCGTATCTCAAAATACCGCTTGTCTGGAAGCTATTGGGCAAACAGATGCTTGTCATATGTCACCGTGATAAAAAGGGAGAGCGTCTAAAGTGAAGGAAAATCTTGGAATTATCATTCCTGTTTATAATGAAGCGGACAATATAAAAGCAACACTCGTTGCTATCGAAGAAAAGGTCAAGTCCCCGCACAAGATATACATTGTTTATGATTTTGACGAGGATAACACTCTGCCTGCGGCAAGAGAGCTTCTCAAAAACGGTATGCCCATAGAGTTTTTGAAAAATCACTCGAGAGGCGTTGCAAATGCCATAAAGACCGGTTTGCGAGAAGTGCCGAAAGAATACCTGCTGGTTTCCATGGCGGATTTGTCCGACGATTACAGCGCTGTAGACCGTATGTGCAAATTGATGTCGGAAGGTTATGACCTTGTCTGCGGTTCAAGGTATATGAAAGGCGGCAAACAAATCGGCGGGCCTGTGTTGAAGAAGTTTTTATCATGGGCAACGGGTATTAGTTTGAAATATATGGCTGGTCTGCCGACCCATGATGTGACCAACAGCTTCAAATTATACCGCAAAAGCGTTGTTGACTCCATAAATATAGAAAGTGAAAGCGGTTTTGAAATAGGTATGGAGATAGTTGTAAAGTCGCATTTTGCAGGATTTAAGATAGCTGAGGTTCCATGCACATGGACTGGCCGGCAGCAGGGAAAATCGAGATTTAGAATTTTCAAATGGGCGCCTAAATATCTGCGTTGGTATTTTTATGCTTTGAAGAAGGGCATTTCGAATGCGTTCTAAGCCGGCTAACAACCCGAGTTGTATAACGAGGCAATCAAAGTTATCAAAGTTTCTGGTTTTTGCATGGTTCCTTGTCGTCTCAATTTTTACTTTGCCATTAGCCGGAATAACCCCATCACCAGGCATAGATAATTCATGGCTGACCGGATTGAATATGGCTCTTATCAGGGGGATGCAATTTGGAAAGGATATTGTCTTTACCTTCGGACCCCTTGGATTTTTGTTTATGCCCAGCTTTTGCGATGTCAATCAATGGGTAATCGCATATCTTTGCGGGCTGCTGGTTCATTTTGTTTTGGTGTTATTGGTTTTTTTGCTACTGCCAAAGATTACCAATTCAAAGTTAGCCTTTATCCTTGGTTCGGCGTTATTACTCCTTATTTTACCATTTCTTCGTATCGAGGAAAAGCTAATCCCGATCGCATTTTTACTTCTTACCTTTGCAATGACGCATCAGGTTAGCTTAAAACGGTCTTGGTTGATAGCCGCCATGTCATTGTGTTTAGCACTTGCATCATCCATCAAATTTAGTGCGACAATTTCCAGTGCTGGAATCATAATTGCCGCCGCACTAATATTCACGTACCGACGGCAATTCCTGAACCTTGGAATCATGTTGCTATCGTATCTGCTCGCATATATGGGAATATGGATTCTAACCGGCCAGCACATCGCAAATCTTATTCCTTACCTGCATAACAGCATAGAAATTTCTACGGGATATAACCAGGCGATGATGTGCAGCGGCCCTAACCGGCTGGTCCCTAACCTGATAGTGGTGGCCGGCATTGCCGGAATCTCTTTCTTTTATCTGCTATTTGCATATGGGTTTATAACGAGGAAGCTGGGACTCGTAGTTTTCATGTTACCCTTTTTAGTATTTGCCTTTATGACATTTAAGTTTGGTTTTGTTCGTCACGATTCGACCCACTTTTATGTATTTTTCTCCATAATGCCGTTTTTATTCGGCTGGATATATCTGGCTCACAAACAGGACTTGCCAAGACTCTTGCGTGTTTTATTGTTGGTACTGTGCTGCGCAATGGCATCTTTCATATTTACACAGAATTTATATATATTACAAAATGTTAAATCTAACCTGGCGGCATTAAAGTTGCTTACTCATGGTTCCTCATACAGGCAAAGTCTTACGGAAGAATACAAACTGGGTTTGAGAAAACAGTATAATCTCAGCAGCGCACTTGTCGCAGGTATTGGGAAAGACAGAATAGATATTGTCCCATGGGAAATTAACCTGCCGTACGCCTATGATATGAATTGGTCCCCCAGGCCGATTTTTCAGTCATATACTGCATGCACAAAAGCTCTTGATTTATTAAATGCCGGCTACTATGAAAACAGTGCCCCCGACATGCTGCTTTATACCGTTGAGACGATTGATCGTAGATATGCTGTTTTTGACGAGCCTGCGACTTTTCGTGAAATTCTAAAGAATTACAAGCCAGTATCCGCTGATAGCAGAGTTATACTTCTTAGAAAGAAAGTTCAACCTGACTCTTTTCGGAGGCGTAGGATTTCGGCAATTGAGGCCAATATTGGCGAAGGAATTCAAATTCCTAAAACCAACGGATATTTGTTTGCAAATATCAGGATTGAGAACAGTTTGTTAGGTAAAGCTGCAGCTATTGCTTATAGGGGAGAACAGATGTATGTATATCTGGTAACTGATAAAGGGCAGTTCGTATATCGTTTTGTACCATCGACGGCGCAAAATGGTATTTTTCTATCCTCTCATATTTCTGACAATCAGGATTTATTAAATGTATTCAATGGCAGGCCGGGTAAAGCTATCCGTTATTTAGGATTTACAACAGGCAAGAGGTGGTTTTATGAAGACAAAATACAAATCGAGTTTTTTGAGATTCAACCGAATTAGTTCGTCTCGCCAAAGGAGTATGTTTCACCGATAGTTGAAAACCAGTTACGGCTTCTGATGTTCAAATTATCCCGATTTACAATACCGGACCTGGGATTAACTCTGATTCCGTGAATGTTAATTCAAGCATTATCCCCTAACCCGCCATGCTCCTGCTGCTCGGTTTGGGTGCAATAATGATAAAACAAAAATATTTTTGCTGAATTTACGTTGCAGAAGGTTTTTGGTATAATGGCGTGCATCCGATAAGTCTTTGGAATTGTACGGAATTGCGGATTAAGAAAAAATCCTGGTGGAATTTGAATATGACCTTAAAAGATGTTTGGCTAAAGATAATGAACCGGCTGCAAAGCTATAAATTATTTCGGCCTGTAGATTATCAGCAGCAACCGGGCAGCATGGCTGTAACCAGCGAAAACGCAAGGCCTGCTCAGCCGGCAGAGGAAAAGCAGATTCCTGAGAATAGTCAGGTGCTTGTAAAAATGGCACAATTAGACGACAAGGCACAATCGCTCGAAAAATTACAATCGGGCTTCGAACAGCTTGTCAGGCAAATGATGGACATCAACGCTCACTTGGATTTTCAAATCGTTCAGCGGGAAAGTTTAATCAGCCAGATAGACAAACTGCCCAAACTGATGGAAAACTGCGTGAGCATCGTGGAAAATCAAAAGCAGCTTACCGAGCAGCTTCTTGAGCAGCTTAAGATAATGGTTGTCAAGGACCAGCAGTTTGTGGATGCGGTGGGAAAAATACCGACTGAGACCGCCCGTCAGACGGACAAGCTTGATGATATCAATCATCAGCTTTCTGCGGCGGCTGAGGCGGATGTGCAGATGGCGGAAACTTTCTGCAGATTTAATGAATCCGTCGGCGGGCTTGACCGCAGCGTAATAAGCCAGACAGACAGTATAATGCAGATGAATAACACCTTTGCCGCAAGCGACAGGGAACTCAAGAATATGATAGCAGTGCAGAACAAGCGGTTTATGTGGATGGTCATTGCGGCGGGGGGAGTTTGCATGTTGGCGATTTTGATATTGGCGGGAATAATTATTTACCTGAAGTGGTAAAAAATTTTATTTTTTCCTTGAACAATATTGTTCGCTCTGTTAGAAAGACTAATTGTTGCTCTTTGAAAAAGATATACCTGACCGAAGGTTCCGGGGTTTTGTGCCTCGGGATAATGAAAAGGGAACCTGGTTAAGCCAGGACGGTCGCGCCGCTGTAAGCGTCTGCTGCGATTGCCAAATCGCAAATCCGTGAAACGGTTTTTTCCACTGTTCGCAAAGCGAACGGGAAGGAGTTTCAAGGTAAGACGCAAGTCAGAAAACCTGCCTTTAGTCAATAGTGCATTTGTAATGTTCTCGCGATATGGAACACAAAGCAGCCCTTAGGTTCTAAAAGGTTTTTGTAAAAGCAAATCAGGCAGGCCTTGGGGTTGGGTTGTCTGGTAATTAAAACCGCCGTTTCCATTCGTGGGAACGGCGGTTTTTTTATTGTTCTACCGCAATACTACGGGGGTGTAACCCGTAGATGAAGTCATCCGCCAAAGGCGGACAGGCAAAGCCTGTTGCGGCAAATGCCACGGGTTTTAACCCGTGGAAATTTAATGGCATTTTTATTTTTAAGCAAGGAGAAAAAAATGGCTTCGAAGAGTGTGATAAGTTTGGTTTTAGTGTTTTTGACGGCTGCAAATGTCTGCGCCTATACATTAGACGATTGTCTGATAGAGTACTGGGCAGGCAGCGGCAGCAACAGAGCGGTGGTGGTGATCGATTTTGGGCCGGCGAGCTATGCCTTCGGTTACCGCTGGGATGGCGGAACAAAGTATGGCAAGGATCTGATGGCCGCAGTGGATTTGGCTGGCGCTATGAATTACAACCAAAGTTACGGATTCCTGAATACCATCAGTTACGACGGTTATCTTAATGCCGGACAGAATGGCTGGCCGGGCGACTGGTGGGTGTATTTTACCAGCACCGACGGGGCAAGCTGGACTGATGCGTCTGTAGGATTTGCCGACAGGGTGTTATCGAACGGCTCCTGGGACGGCTGGGCCGTTCAGACGACCGATACCTGGCCGCCGGCACATCAGCCCACAACGCCGGTGCCTGAACCAGTCACCTTAATGTTCCTCGGCATCGGCGCATTGTTGATTATAAAACATGAAAAAGTGCAAAATGTATAGAAAATCGGTCTGCATTTTTATCCTGTTTTTATCGGCAATACCTGTGATGGGTTCGGACTTTGCCGTCGAGGTTGTAAGCTACAAAAACTTGCACAGTACCGGTCTATATGACGACCCTAATTCTGTTCTTGGGAAACCGACTACCTGGGTAGATTTTTTTGGAAAAGCCGCCGCCTGCTCGTTAGTTTATCCTGCATGGAAAGACCCCAACGGTGGCAAACTAATCACTACTATCGCAGAGGATGCCAATATTGTTGTTCAATTTGACCATAAAATTTCAGACGACCAGGGGAACCCTTATGGAACGGATTTTCTTGTATTTGGCAATACTCTTTTTCGAGGAGCCGGTGTTTTTGCCGATATGGAAGAATATTTTATCGTGAGCGATGCAAATGAAAGCGCCGAGCCGGTGATGGTAAGTGTAGCACAAAACGCCGACGGGCCATGGTTTACTTTTTCAAACGGGCACTATGGGGACACACCTTTCCCTACAAACGCCTTTGCATGGAACAGGGACACAAATGGCTGGGGAGCGGAGCTTAACTGGCTGAAACCGGTCAACCCTGCTTTGAACACTTCTGATTTTATCGGCCATTCGGTCGCCGATGCCATTGAGTTTTATGATGGTTCTGCAGGCGGCACAGGTTTTGACCTTAAAGACCTCGACCCAAACGATTATGCGGCCCTGGCTGCCGACCCAAATACCGGGCGAAAATGGATTCAATATATAAAAGTTGAATATCTGCCTGACGGCGACTACGAAGGAGAGATAGACGGTTTCTCCGATGTTGCCGGCGGCGGCGACTACCAACATTCTGTCGGCGACCTTAATATAGACGGCAAGGTCGACTGTTCCGATTTGATGATTCTCGGGGACTATTGGCGGTACAATATAACAAGCTATAAAGATGCCGGTGTAATTGCAGATTTGTATGAGGATGGCGTTGTCAACTTTCGCGACTTTGCGGTGTTGGCCAATAATTGGCGAAAATGCACGATCGGATGCAATTGATGCTTAAAAAAGCCTTTACACTTGTGGAATTGTTGGTGGTCATCTCAGTGATATCATTGATGATGGCCATTATGCTGCCTTCGATGAACGCTGCTCGCCAGCATGGCAAGCAAACTTACTGTCTGAATAACCTGCGACAAATGTTTATAGCGGTTCAGACTTATACCCAGATGTATGACGAGTATTATCCAATTGCACACTTCATACAGGAAACGGATTCTAAGATTTATGAACACTGCTGGGATTTTTCAACAATTACGGAGGTAGCCAGCGGTAAAGTAGAAGTCATCCCCGGCTTATTGTGGCAGGGACAGACAATCGAAAAAGTCCAGCAGTGTCCATCCTTCAAGGGTAGTTCCAATACTCAATACGACCAGTATACCGGCTATAATTACAACACCAGCTATATAGGTCACGGTGAGGGTGAAACCATAGAAACGCCGGCGAGGATGAGTCAGGTTGGCAGACCATCGAAGTGCGCACTTTTTGGCGATGGCCAATGGAGCGGCGGGGCAAACAAATTTATGCGGGCGCCGAAAAAATGGGCTGGTGATACCAATAACAGCCTGAAAGCTGCCGGCACGCAGGGCTACCGCCATAACGTGAAAACCAACGTGGTCTGGTGCGATGGTCACACAAGCTCACAAAAAGAGTATTACACCGAAACAGCAACATCCGAAAAGAAAAAGATTGAACGATACAACGAAACTGCTAAAAATAAAATAGGGTTTCTTTCGCCGGATAACAGCGTTTATGATTTGAAATAACAAAAAAATTCAAACTAAAGGCATTGCAACAGTACCGCTGAATATTTTTCTTAAAATGGTCAGCAGTGTTTTTGGTTCGAAATAATTTTTTTCCAGTCGCAGATAGACGGTTTTGGGGTCGGGGATGCTGATTGTTCCTGTAGTTTTTGCAAATAGAGAAGCTGTTTTATTGCCGGCGTCGCTGCCGAAAGAGAAAACCAGATTCTGGCCTGAAGCAACGATTGATTTTATATCGTACCTGTCTGCTTTTATTCGCAGCTCTGCCAGTTCGAGCAGCAGTTTCACGTCTTCCGGCACTTGGCCGTACACATCGGTTAATTCGTTTTGGATTTGTTTTAAATCGTCTTTTTTTCCTGCGATGCTGATTTTGCGGTAAACTTCCATTCGATGCCTGTCGGATGGGATGTAATTTTTCGGTACATAAGCCGCAAATCCGAGGTCGATAACAGCGGCTGGCATTGATTCAATCGGCTCATTCTTTAATCGTTTAACCGCATCAGCCAAAAGTTGGCAGTACATCTGGAAGCCCACCATTTGAATGTGGCCGGACTGTTCAGAGCCGAGAATGTTGCCTGCGCCGCGAATTTCCAAATCTCGCAGGGCGATTCTAAAGCCGGCCCCTAAATGGGAATATTCCTCGATGGCTTTGAGGCGTCTTGCCGCCAAAGGCGTAATTGTTCTTGAGGCAGGCAGGAGCATGTAGGCATAAGCGCGGTGTTTGTATCTGCCGACCCTGCCCCGAAGCTGGTGCAGCTCGGCAAGGCCGAAGCGGTCGGCGTTATCGATGAAAATCGTATTTGCGTTTGGGATATCAAGTCCCGATTCGATGATTGTCGTGCACACAAGGACGTTAATTTTGCCGAGCACAAAATCTATCATCGCCTTTTCAAGTTCCCTTTTGGTCATTTGGCCGTGAGCTATAGAAATTTTAACATCGTCATTATTGAAAAGTTTTTGAATTTCCCAAGCCTTTTTTTCGATTGATTTGACGCGGTTATGCAGAAAAAAAACCTGTCCCTGGCGATCGAGTTCCTGCAGTATGCCTTTTTTTATCAGTTCGTTGTTATAGGCAGTTACGGAGGTAACTATGCTGCGTCTATCGAGCGGGGGAGTGCCGAGCGAGCTTATATCCCGCAGGCCGAGCATCGCCATGTGGAGCGTCCGCGGGATGGGGGTGGCCGTCATCGTAAGGATGTCAACATTAATGCGGAGCTTTTTTAGTTTTTCCTTATGCTCGACGCCGAACCGCTGTTCCTCATCGACTATTACAAGGCCCAGGTCATTAAAGCCGACATCGTGACTTAGGAGACGATGTGTCCCTATGAGTATATCGACCTTGCCTTTTTTTGCCCGCTCGACAATGTCTTTTGCCTGCCTGTGTGTTTTGAAACGGTTGAGCACCTCGACGCAGACAGGAAAATCGGCAAAACGTTCGGTGAATGTTCTTGCGTGCTGGACCGAAAGCACCGTTGTCGGGACCAGGACAGCAACCTGTTTTCCATTTTCGACGGCCTTAAACGCTGCCCGCATTGCAAGTTCGGTTTTTCCATATCCGACATCGCCGCACAGAAGCCGATCCATCGCAAAGGGTTGCTGCATATCGGCCTTGATTTGTTCGGCGGCGGTAATCTGGTCTGGCGTCTCCTGATATGGAAATGATTCCTCGAATTCCCCCTGCCAGTTTAAATCGGGTTTGAATTCGAAGCCGCCTGTCGTCTGACGCTTTGCCTGAATCTCAAGCAGCTCGACGGCAAGGTCTTTGACGGATTGTGCAGCTTTTTCCTTCTGGTTTTGCCATTTTTTAGAACCGACCTTGCTTAATTTGGGGCGTTTTGGGCTTGTGCCGATGTATTTCTGCACAAGTGCAATGTTGGTAACCGAGACGTGGATTTTGACAGCGCCGTCGTACTCGATTGTGAGATACTCGGACTTGCCTTGTTTTTCCTCTATCGATTTGAGGCCGAGAAATTTCCCGATGCCGTAAGAGGAGTGAACAACATAGTCACCTGCCTGAAGGTCGGTGAGTGTATCCACAGGCAAAGTCGTACCGATAGGCCGCTGACTTCGCCGCAGGGCATATTGGCCGAACAATTCGTGATGGCTGATTATTATTGTGTTTAGCGATTCAATGATAAAGCCCTGATTGATGAAGCCCGCCAGCAGGTGAAAATTAGACGGCAGTTCGTTATTATCCCCAGTTATGATTTCGGTTATGCGTTTGATTTCAGCGGCGGCCTCGCAGTATAAGTAAACGGTTTTTCCGGTTTTTGCCTGCTGGAATAATTCATCGAGTGCATCTTTGCCGCCTGCCCATAGAGAAGCGGCTGTTCGCTGAAACTGTTGTACGTTTTTTATATCGAGCTTTAGAAAATCGCCCGGCCGCGAGGCGGCGAACCTGCAGATGTGCAGTTGCGTGAATTTCTGGATTGTTTTATATATATCGGCCCAGTTGTAAAGCTCATTTGCGGCGTTCAGCCGTTCGACGAAGATATTTGCGACCTCTTCAATTGTGGTCGGCTCATCGAGAATTATGATAGTGTCGCAAGGCAGGATATTTAGGAAAAGCTCCCTGTCTTCTATCGTTGTGCCGCGCACCGCTGAAATTATATCAATGCTTTTTATCTGCTCGGTGGATCGCTGGGTGTCGAGATTGATTTGGCGGATACTTTCTATGGTGTCGCCGAAAAATTCAATTCTTATTGCGTCGGCGTTTTGAGCCAGGCCGACGGTTTTATTTTCTTCAAGGGTAATTTTACCGCTGACTAACGGCGCATAAATATCGATGATGCCGCCGCGGCGGGCGAACTGGCCGGGCAAATCAATCTGTTCAACCTCTTCGAAGCTGTTGTCAATCAGCCAGCCGACTATTTGCTCCGGTGACAATTGTTGACTGATATTTAACCCAAGGCGGCTTTGTGCAAGTGCCTGCGGTTTTGGTATCGGCTGACAAATCGCCTGTATGGAGGCGGGGATAACAAGATTATTTTGGCCTGAAAGTAATTTAAGAGCGACTCTTAATCTCTCGGCTCTGATTTCGTCGGTTGCATCGGCTATGTTGATTTGCCCTTCCCATGCGGGCAAAGTTTCGATATTTTTGCCTCCGAAGGTAATAATATCGTCGGCAACCTTGTCGGCGTCATCGATATGCGGGCAGATGTAAAGTATGGGCCTGTTGAGCTTTTCGCAAACCAACTCTGCCAGCATAGGCGCAAAGGACCCCCATGTCCCCTCGACTTTTACCGCCCCCTCCGATGCCTTTGCGGTCGAAAGTTGGGAGATTATCTGCGAAACTATCTGGTCTCGCAAAAGCTCCATAAACTTTTATCAACTTTAACAAGGCCTAACTTAGCGTAGCCGGAACCAAGAAGTTAGATTAAAAAAAACGCTGTAACCTTTCGTAAGATACTATACAAATTATGCTCTACATCTTGCAGGTGAGCTAAAAGCTGTCTATCCTACAGATTTTCTATCACAAAGAGACATTACTAATCTTTGTTTTGTTGTTTCCGTTTAATTATCAAAGGCATTTTTGCGATTCCTATTAAAATTTGGGTATTTTTGTTGGGTTCCATCTTACGTTAGACAGTTTTATGCCATCCTTTTCATAAAGAATCACATCATTTTTAACGGTGCATTCGATTATATTACCGTCTACAAGAATAATAAATATTTGTCTTATCCTTTTGTCACGCCTTAGATACTCCTCGTCGGCGGATATATTGAACCTATCCCAGTCAGGAGATAAATTATTGAAATTATCCCCACCAACCTCGAAAAATAAAACTGTATCCCCAGAGATATCCTTCAATTTCAGATTTGACAGATTTTTATTAAATCCATACCCCCTTGCAGAAATGTAATAGCGTCCTGTTTCTCCTGTTTCAACATTGAGCTCATCCACATAGACCTTTATATCATATGCCCATTTTTCAGCAGCTGGCAGATTTCCTTGGTGATACTGGGAATATTTTATTAATGCTTCCCGGAGGTCATTAAGATGTACACTGACTGATTGCTCCTGGGCAGATTTTGAAGATTTTAAGCGAATCCTGTCTATTTGGGGAAGACAAAGCGGAAGCAGAAAAACAAGCGATGCCACTGATATAATTATCATAATCACAGGTAATTCATAAGTAGGAATTTTTTTGAAGAAAAAAACTATAATACTGAACAGACCTAATATGATTCCAACAAAAAAGATTGGTGTACTATAGAAAAAGATGTCTACCATTATCGCGTCAATAATATTACATGCATTCGAAAAATAAGATAACATCGTAAAAGAAACAACCAATACTGCTACTATAAGCATAATCAATATATATATTTTACATATTCTTAATAACATATGTTTAACCGCTATCTGTTTTACCCTCTAATCTAACAAACCTATTCATCCTATTTACCTAACCCAGTGTATCTGGATAGATTTTTCAAAAATGCTGTAACCTCTTGTAAATACAGATAGATACAAACACTGTCAAAAATATCTTGTGCGCCGTGTGCAACATTTTATTCGTAAGATACTACTACCCAATAACATTTGATTTTGTATTGTCATTCCAGCGAAAGCTGGAATCCAGGCCGTAATATAAACTACTGGATACCTGCTTTCGCAGGTATGACAAATCTTTTAACTGTTTGGGTACCTACTTATAAATTCAAATGTTACGAAGTACTAAAGTTTCTTTTCAATTATTTTAAACCTTCGATGGTTTTTTTCGCAGCGGCCACAACATTCGGAATTGTAATGCCGAATTTTTCGTAACAAACTTTCGCCGGAGCAGAGGCGCCGAACGACGTCATCCCGACGAATATGCCTTTGTCGCCAAGCCATTTGCACCATCCCTGTTCAATACCGGCTTCGATGCCGACCCTTGCTTTGACGGCAGGGGGGATAACCGTATCCTGGTAGCCCTTATCCTGCTTTTTGAATAATTCCCAGCATGGCATGCTCACCACCTGCGCCTTGATTCCCTCTGTTGCCAGTTTCTCTGCGGCACTTAAGGCCATGGAAACCTCCGAGCCGGTAGCAAGAAGCAATACGTCGGGCTTCTCTGCGGCAAGAAGGGTGTAAGCGCCTTTGTTCAGATTGGATGCGGAATGATATTTTTGCTGGTCGAGAACAGGTAATCCCTGCCGAGTTAGAATCAGGGCGACCGGACCATTTTTGTATTCCAGAATAAACTTCCATGCCGCCACAGTCTCGTTGGCATCGGCGGGGCGGAACACAAGCAAATTCGGTATTGCCCGCAAGGCAGCGAAGTGCTCTACCGGCTGATGTGTCGGCCCATCTTCACCGAGGCCTATGCTGTCGTGCGTGAATACAAATATAGTCGGATATTTTGAAAGGGCTGCAACGCGAATTGCCGGCCGCATATAGTCTGAGAAAACTAAGAATGTTCCGCCATAAGCCCTTGCCAGTCCGCTGACGGCGATACCATTCATTATTGAGCCCATTGCATGCTCTCTGACGCCGTATCTTATATATCTGCCGTCATAAGCATTTTTTTGGAAATCCTTTGCACCTGTGAACAAGGTATTGTTGGAAGGCGTCAAATCCGCCGAGCCGCCGAGAATCAGCGGCAGCTTCGGCAT
>JAPLMV010000283.1 GCA_026386835.1 Planctomycetota bacterium
GTTCAGCAAAAAGGAGTAATGAGACAGATACTGTAAGAAATACAATCCTGATAAAAACAAATGCGGAAAAATACTCATTTGGTTCTTTTCCCTCAGATATCCGTTTAACTGCTGCCCCCCCAAAACCCCCGTCGCCAACAAGATTTAAAATTCCAAAATACGCAAGGAACAGGAAGTATGCGCCGAGTGGAGCCGGTCCTAGTGTATGTGCAAAATATATCGTTGAGATAAATCCGATACCGGTGAGCACAATCGTTGAAGAAAGAGTGATCAAACTCTGTCGCTGGATTGAGTTGATTTTCATAAGACGTGAGATAAAAAGGGAATCGGAAAGCACATTCTAATATTGTTGAGAAAATTGTTAATGATTTCGCGAGACCCGAGAATTCAACGTTGATCAAAACGTATAGAGATCCCGGAATTTCTGTGAAAAAAATAGCATTGGCAATACAAAAATCGATTGAATAACAATGTCTTTGTGTCTGTCTGACAATTCTGGGTTATATACAGGGATATTTTTTTCGATCGATCCGCTTATGACATGAAGTCCATCAAGGTTCTTTTCAGGCTCCGATTGGCGTCTGAAACTCCTAAAAAGAGTCCGAATCGGTCTCCGATTTAAAAAGTCCTCTAAAAATCGTTATTTTTGAAAAATGACAATTTTATAATGATGGTCTATCTCAATTTCCCAGCACGATCTCAAAAATACCTGCAGCAGGTAATGCAGAAAAAAATCCACCATAACACGTTTATGATGCTGCCAAAGGCATTGTATGTGGCTCAATTTAAGCCCCGTTTTAAACTCAGTGACTTATATTGAAACTAATTTTATCTAAATATTCATTTGAAGAAGTGAATGGATTAACCATGCCTTCATAACGAATAGGTATGCGCAGACTTGACAGTTTTTGGTATTTTTTATCTGTTAAAAAAATTGTTCCGCAAATCTGTCGTGAAAAGGGGAGAGATCAAGAAAGATGAATTCAGCAATGATCTCCTGACCCCTCACGTTGAGCGGGCTTTGCTGAATGTGCTTCATACCATTCAATCGTCTGTTTCAATCCTTCCCGGAATGGCATATTTGCCTTAAACCCAAACTCTTTTTGTGCCAGGCTCACATCCAGGCTGCGTTTCGGCTGGCCATCCGGTTTTGAAGCATCCCAATGGATCTCCCCAACAAAACCTGTCAATTCCTGTATCAGACCCACGAGATCGCGAATCGTGATTTCCATACCGGCTCCCAGGTTTATCGGATAAGGTTTATTGTATCGCTCCGTGGCAAGAATGATCCCACGAGCAGCATCCTCGATATACAGGAATTCACGTGATGCTGAGCCGGTTCCCCACACTTCGATGTAGGATTTTTTATCCCTTCTGGCTTCGGTGAATTTTTTGATGAGTGCAGGGATAACATGCGAGCTTGCCGGATCAAAATTGTCGCCTGGACCATACAGGTTGACCGGCAGAAGGTAGATGGAATTGAATCCGTATTCCTGCCGGTATGCCTGTGACTGGACAAGGAGCATCTTTTTTGCGAGCCCGTAGGGTGCGTTAGTCTCTTCAGGATATCCGTACCAGAGATTCTCTTCCTTGAACGGAACCGGGGTAAATTTCGGATAGGCACAGATAGTACCAACGATTACACACTTTCCAACTTTCTCCTGCCGCGCCGCCTCGATAATCTGGATGCCCATGATAGCATTATCATAGAAAAGTTGTCCCGGGAAATTCTGGTTGAATCCGATACCCCCCACTTTAGCGGCGAGATGAATAACAATATCACAATCTTTGACTACCTGTACACAACTCTCCCATTTCCGCAGATCGATCTCTTTGCTGCGGGGAATCCGGATATTTTCTTTAAGAATCCCTTTTTCGAGAAGTTGATTAACGATCTGGGATCCAAAAAAACCAGCACCCCCTGTCAGCAAAATGCGTTTACCCGACCAGAATGTCATATTCATATCCTGAAGGTTTGATTGAATGATCCCTTGATTTCTCTTTGAGCACAAGCGGAAATAATTCCCGGCTTTTTCCGTAATGTGCACGTGATTTTAACCATCTGCAGCACATTCAATCAGCTTTCCACCACCGGCCCGGGAATTTTGATTTGACTATGTGATCTCCCTTTCCAAGGGGAGCCAGTCCTGAAGCCCGCATATCGGCGTCCACCATGATCTTCACCAAATCTCCAAACCTGATGGCAGGTTTCCAGCCAAGTATCGTATGTGACTTGGCCGGTTCTGCTATAAGGACTTCAAC
>JAPLMV010000263.1 GCA_026386835.1 Planctomycetota bacterium
GGTATTGGAAAATACATTATCGATTAAAAAATGCCAGAATTCGTAAACATCCGCCTGTGCCTTCGGTGCCGCTCCCTGATACTCGAATTGCCCCAGCTTTAGATTTAACGCATTGGCATCCATGCCGAACAATATCGAGCAGATAGCCGTCGAATGCGGCGATATACCTGCCGGCAGTTCGCCCTGGTCGTGAAAACCAAATTGCATATCTTTGAAACAGTTGTGTTCAGCGAAGGGACGGTAATCATTTTGAGGTTGGCCGTCTATATACGTTATGCTTCGGCAGATTAGTGCAAATTTAACGCCCGCACCTGTCAGGTTAGGCTCCATCTGTTTTAAGGCGTAGATGCCAGCATAATTTAAGCCCTGCGGCTGTAAGAAATTGGGCTCAGCATTGGCAACAGCGCCGCCGACTCCCAAAGATGCTGCGATAAGCACCATCAGGCAGATTATGCCCACTTTTCTTTTTCCAGTCATTCGGTCACCCTGCCATTTAGCGGGCCGGTTTAAAGACAAACCTATCCCCAAACAATCGCAGAAACGGCTCGTGCGATGGTTTCCATACTCTAAACGTTCAATAATATAGTACCAAAATTGATTCATTTTTTCAAGCAAATTAACTCACGCAGGGGTCATAATATCACTATTTATCGCTGTATTTTTAAGCTTTCCAGTATTAAAAATGAGGTTTTCTGAAAACTTATCGCAGAAAACTTGCCATTGCCCGGCACAACTGCTATACTTATCCCAATATCTCGGCTCAATTTGATTAGAGGTTTTGTCGTAAAATGAAAGTAATTTTAGATTCCAGACAAATTGAACACGCCCTTGAAGACCTTGCAAGCCGCATTATTTCCGACACGCCCGGCGGCAGCGATATAGCGGTTATCGGCATCAGAAGCAGAGGGGAGATTATCGCCCAAAGATTGTCAACCCGACTGTCGGCCAAACTCGGCAAAGACATCGAGTGCGGAACTTTGGATATAACGCTTTACAGAGACGACCTGAATTCGCACCACGGCGGCAGAGCACAGGTCAGGACTACTGAAATCGGATTCGACATCGACGGCAAAGTTATTATTCTCGTTGATGATGTGTTGTATACAGGCCGCTCAACACGAGCCGCATTAGATGCACTGATAGCTTTAGGAAGGCCAAAGGTAATAAAACTGGCGGTCCTCGTTGAAAGAGCAGGGCGGGAATTTCCGATACAGGCCGACTATATCGGCTGTAAGGCCGATGTATCGCCGGGAGAAACCGTGCAGGTCAATCTTATGGAATCTGACGAAAAAGACGAAGTAGTCATCGAATGAACTGTAAAATTTAAAGCTCGAAAATTATGGCGTCAATGAAACAAGCTAAACCGATAGTCTGGAACCGCAAGCATCTGCTTGGTCTGCGTGAATTAAGTGCCGAAGAAATTACATATATACTCGATACCGCTCACGGATTCGAGGAGATAAGCAAGCGTTCGATAAAGAAGACGCCGACGCTGCGAGGCAAGCTCGTCGTAAACCTTTTCTTTGAAGACAGCACGCGAACGCGAAACAGTTTCACCCTTGCGGCCAACCGGCTAAGTGCCGATATCATAGAGTTTACGGAAAAGGTAAGCTCAGTCAGCAAAGGCGAAACTCTGCTCGACACCGCCAGAAATCTCGAGGCGATGGGAATCGACATAGTGGTCATACGGCATGGCGCAGGCGGCGCTGCAACATTTTTAAGCAGGAACATCAAGGCCTGCGTGGTCAATGCCGGCGACG
>JAPLMV010000006.1 GCA_026386835.1 Planctomycetota bacterium
TCCTATCTCATCGAGGGTCGCCAGCAGACTATCAAGACGATTGGGACTGATGGCATCTTCGGGCAAATCCTCATTCATTTCTTCATAAGTCAGAAATCCCTTTTTCTTGCCCTTTTCAATAATGGCCTCAATTTGGTCTTCAGTCTTTTTTTCCTTTGCTTTTTCCGTTGCAGCCAAAGACTCCTGCGGTTCGTTGCCTGGTTTATTCGCCTTTATTCCCTTTTTTGCCACAATTAATACCTCTAAAAAACTCATTATCCTGCTTGTTTCACAATGTTTTACGGTCATTTTGCTGCTATTGTTCGTCAGACCATCCCAAGGTTATGTGGATTTTGCCTGACCGCTGCTTCGCAGGCATCGTGCAGAAATTTTTCCGGGTCATTTATCCCTTTGTTCGGAACTTGTTTTATCCTCGCATGGTACCGCTCAATAGCGTTCAAAGCCCCCGTCAGACGGGCATTGAAATTATCTTTTTCTTCGCCTGCCTGCGCCAATTTCACAATACAACTGCTCATTTCAACCGATTCGACCTTTGCCAAAAGGCCCGAAATCAGGGTATCGGCCTGCAAATGACCGGCGTTTAACATTTCAAAAAGCACCGTTGCGATTTGTCTTAGTATTGGAACATCAAATATACCATGGGTAATTTTTTGTTTTGCCTGCTCAAAGAGCCCCGGCTCATTAAGCAGCACTTCGAGTATTTCCTGCTGAGCAGCAGCATAAAAACCACTGCCCAAATCAAAGCTCGATACTTTTTGATTTTCAATATGATGATAGCTTGCGGTCTTTGCGACACGTGCGGTTCTTTTGGCTAATTCGGCATTTATCTCGGCAGATTCCATGCCGATAATCCGGGAAAGACGATTGATTATCAGGCCTTTATCGACTGCGGAAAGATTCCCAGAATAAATAGCCGTCGCAACCGTCTGCATAAATTCTTCAATAGCGGCCTTGTTGTCGATGAGCGTGCCGTCGGCATCGAAATTATCGATTAACCGATTCCACTTGAATTTAAGCACATCGACCGCACCGTCAATCAATTGTTCGAATTTATCTCTGCCGGCAACGAGGAGATAATCGCATGGGTCTTTGCCCTCCGGCACCGACGCAAGCTTGATATCTATGTGCTGCGAAAGACAGACTTCCAGTGCACGGTTGCCCGCTGCGATGCCCGCTATGTCGCTGTCAAAAAGAAGTACGACCTTTTTGGCATACCGGCGAAGGATTCGACCGTGACCCACAGTCAAGCTCGTTCCTAGCGTGGCAACAACATTGGCACAGCCGAACTGATGCGCCATCATACAGTCGGTATAGCCCTCGACGACAACGGCTGTTTCTGATGTTGCGATATGGCGGTGTGCCTGGTCCAGACCATAAAGCGAATTGCTTTTGTCAAACAGTACCGTGGTCGGCGAATTGATATATTTGGCGTCGGCGCCGTCGAGCGTTCGCCCGCCGAAACCGATAATTCTTCCGGTTACATCGCTGATTGGAAACATCAGCCGGTTTACGAATTTATCCTCAAACCCGCCATCCCTTCTCGATACGACCAGCCCGGCAGCAGTTAAAAGCTGGGTCGGGATTTTCTTTGCCATGGCTGCCTTTATCAGCTCGTTCTGCGAAACGGCAAGGCCTAACTGCCATTTTTTTACGCTGTCGGAATTTATTTTCCTCTCGGCAATGTAGTCGCGGGCGGATTTGCCTTTTTCAGGGTCGCTTAGATTTTCCTGAAAATGTTTCACCGCCCATGCGTTGACTTTTGCCAGCCTGTTGGGGTCGATGTCGGCTGCGCCGTCTGCGGATTTGCTCCTGGCAGCTCTGGAAGTTTTCAGAACTATCCCTGCTCGCTGAGCCAGCCGCTCTATGGCCTGCGGGAAAGTCAGGCTCTCTCGCATCTGAATGAATTTGAATACGTCGCCGCCCGCACTGCATGCGAAACATTTGAATATCTGTTTGACGGGATTGACGTAGAGACTTGGCCGATGGTCTTCATGAAATGGGCACAGCCCCACCATCTCTCTTCCCTTTTTTGTCAGCGTCATATGCTCGCTTATCACGTCAACGATATCGTTAGCCTGCTGAACCTGAACAACGATTGTATTATCAAACATCCCTGTCATGTATTATTCCGGGTTTCCTAAATCAATAGGGCCGTTTGCCCCAAGGATAAACAATAATTAAAAAACTAAATAGATAGATCACCTTGCACACTCCTTTATAGGAAATGACTACATAAGTATAGTACGATTTGCCCAAAAGTCAAATAATAAGACAAAAAGGCCG
This sequence comes from Planctomycetota bacterium, assembly GCA_026386835.1. Classification (GTDB taxonomy): domain Bacteria; phylum Planctomycetota; class Phycisphaerae; order Sedimentisphaerales; family Anaerobacaceae; genus JAPLMV01. The sequence continues at coordinate 2,284 of JAPLMV010000006.1, forward strand.
ATTTTAATACTGAAAAAGGGCATTTGTATTGCCTTTGGACACCTGGTGAAATAGGACTAAACAGCAATCCATTTGCAATGTGGCACAGCCGCCCCCGGCTGTGATTGCCCCGTATTATCCATAGTACGGGGTCATTCCGAACGCAGTGAGGGACCCGCAAATTCACTGGCCGCATAGCGGCCTACCTCGAAATTCTGACTACCGAATCCTGACTCCTGAATGCACCCTTTCACACTTTTCCCACTCTTCAAACCCTTCTCACCCTTCGCACTATTCGCACTTTTTGTTATTCCGCCATAAAATCTGCCTGCCCTCGAATGCCTGCCCCAGCACGTCTTAGGCAGGGGTCGTTATCGGCGGTCGGGTCAAATTGAAACTTCATAACTGGTTTTAACCACAGATTATCGTTAAACTTTTTATTTTCATTTCTTTTTTCCATGTTTCGAGTTGTTTACTTTTCGATTGGTTTTCTTAGAATTATTCTTATGTAAACTCATACATCGGTTTAATGTTTTTGAAAGCTGATCTCGTGAACCATCACTGTTTGCCCATCTATTAGCTTCTTCCAACATATTTTTATCTGGGATTTGCCCAGCGATTAGCCTATATATGACTTTCAAGAAAACAATCCCCTCAAATTGTTCTAGAGAATCAACATAATCTGACCAGTTTACCAAATCATCCCATTTTAAGGTTGTATATGTTTTATCGTTTAGTATGATTTTTAATGATTCATAGAAATTACTCCAATGCCCTTGTATATATGATAGAAAAGCATGGTTCAAAAAAATGTTGGCTCGGAAAGCTGAAGGGACTTGTTGCCCACTTTTTTCTATATTATGGACTTTATCAACTGCCATTTTAGTCAATTCAACTGCCCCGTTAACATCTCCAACCAGAAATCTAACTCTTGCTACTGAAAGAGCAACGTCTGGAAACTGGTCGAAATAACAAATGGTTGTTTCGGCAACTTGTTTTATTTCATTTAATTCTTCATAAGGAGGTATCTTCGCTGCCGGAAAACGGGCTTTGGTAAGCCTGCTATGCATATCTAAATTCCTGACCTGAAGACGTGGTGGCTGTGAAGGACTAAGTGTCGCTTCCAAAGCATTATCAAGGTATCTTAATATAATAGCAGCGTCTTCGTATTTTTCAGAATGAAAAAGCGTCGTTCCAACAAGCAGAAGTATAATGTCCCGAAGGCTTTGTGCATGTGTATCAAGAATTTCCAATAGATTTTTACTTTGAGTTATTTTAGGAAACATTATCACTTGATGGAATACATTTTTCATAAAAGCATCATATTGTGGCTTTGATTCGATACGTATCCTAATTTCTTTATGGGAGGTAGGATTTGCTTGCATAGTTTCCTGAATAGAAGCAAGTATTTGGAATTTGTATCTTTTTGCAAATGTCACAGCCTTATTGTTTTCGTGAGAGAAGACCGATGGAACAAATCGCAACTTTACTTTCTTTTGTATTTTATTATCTCTGAATAAATCCCTTAATATGTCTTGGGTTTTCCTCCAATCATCTTGTTTGATTTTGTCTCCTTCATAAGCAATTCCAATTTTATATCCTGTGCCAGTTCTCAAATATATCTGCGTCGAAAGTAACCAAACCAGGAAACAAATCGTTGGCAAAACAACAAGATAACCGAATTGCCAAAATGGATATATATATTCTCCTTCTTTAGCATGGGATTGTGGGTAAATCTGTAAATAAATTAAGGCAATCGCCGTGACCAATCCTATGGCAACAGACTTCGAGCATCCCTTCCAACTCAGCCAAGGACCTGGAGATTTAATATGGTCTATTAAAAACGTTATATTTAAGTCTTTCATATTCACAAGTTGGCGGATAATTTTTCTTTATAAGCTATGACATGTGTTCCTTGTTCTTTCTCATCTCGATAATTCATATGGAAGTTTTCGATAAGTTCGTTCTTGAGCCAGTTGGCTTCTTCAACAGAATCAAGCTCTCTGGCAATCCATATATCACGAATTTTATCGATGCCGAAAGTTTGCAAACAGCGTTCAATATCGTTTGTAGTAGCAATATACCAATCATTTGGTTTTCCACCGCATAGCTCTAAATGACGAACAATCGCTGTTAGTGCTTTTTCTTTATTCATTAAAATTCTCCAGCAAATGTTTTTATAAGTAACAATATAGATAAGTCATATCAGCAATTTTAGAGGTCACTTATTATCATTCCAGATTCATATCACCTTAAATTCAATCTTTGCCGGCTCCATTTGCAGGGCGGTGTTTGTCTTTAACTGGTCGTTGTTCATTCAACGATTCCTACCAACGAACCTTTTCGAGTAAATAGTTGAGGATAATTCTTTGCTCTTCCATGGATTTGAAAAGCGGTTACTTCGGTTCTATCCTTTTTTGCATATAACCGCTGACGATTAATCTCGTCCGCTACTTCCTGGGTTTTCATCTCATGCCCATTTTCGCGTAAGACTTGAATTATTGCCTCGTGTAAATACATTTATTCTGCCTCCGTTCTTTCATGTCATATCACCTTAAACTCAATCTTCGCCGCATCTTCTTTTTTCGTTTCTGGCGACATACACTATCCGCTATACGCAATACGACAAAATTCCGTGTCTTTTGCTTGGCTTAATAATGAAGGCCGAAGGCATTCGCGGACAAGGCAACGGCCTTTTGAAGAAGCTCGCTTCGGGAAAAAGGTCTTGCCGAAGAACGCAAGCCGAGCAAAAACAGTGTCAATCAGTGTCAAAAGAATCTCCCTGTTTTCTGTACTCTCTGTAAATTCAAAAGCATCTTTTGCCATTAAAAATCCTTTTTTGAATATTCCGCATCATCCGCATTTACATTATCTTGCCGTTCCAATAGCAATTAGTCAATAGAAAATATTCATTTCA
>JAPLMV010000214.1 GCA_026386835.1 Planctomycetota bacterium
AACATTTTTTAAGGCAACCGCTAAAATTAAATGGCTGTTACTGATGCCATCAAACCCTAAATTTTGATAAGCCCAGATTACCTCCTCCTTATGATAAGGAATCTGGCGGATCAGATAAAGCCCGAGCATCTGTTCAATCTCTTTGAGGTTGCCGATACTCATACCTAATTTATGGAATAGTTCGGGCGAGAGATTTATGGCGAAGTAATCGCCGGGCAGCATTACAGTTGCGGCGATGAGAGCCATGATTGAAACGACGGCTTCGGTAAGCATTGCACCAAAACCGAGGAAGCGGATATCGGCTTCACTGCTGACCATTTTGGGAGTGGTGCCTGAACCTACGAGACTGTGAAAGCCGCTGATAGCGCCGCAGGCGATGGTAATGCAGACGAAAGGCCAGACCTTGCCGGGGATTATCGGGCCGCCGCCGTGAATATATTCTGTGATTGCGGGCATGTGAATCTTGGGGTTTACTATACATATTCCGAGCACAAGCATTGCGATTGTTCCAAGTTTCATATAGGAACTGAGATAGTCACGCGGGCACAACAAAAGCCAAACGGGCAAAATAGAGGCAACCAGGCCATAGATGGGCAACATGATTGAGAGCGATGATTTTGAAAAAATAAAAAGCGAACCGAAAGCGGTTTTCGACAGCGGTTCTCCTAAAACTACACCGAGGATTACTATCGTTACGCCGACTAAAGACGCTTCCACTATTTTACCTGGCCTTATTTTGTACATATAAAGCCCTACGAGCAAAGCGGCTGGGATACTCACCGCTATTGTGAATGTCGCCCATGCGCTTTCATTGAGAGCGTTGACAACCACAAGCGCAAGGCCGGCAAGGGCGGTGATTATTATAAAGAGGATGGCAAAACCGGTGGCGATGCCCGCTACGCCGCTTATATGCTCTTTGGCCAACTGCTTGAGGGACAGGCCATTCAATCTGATTGAGGCAAAAAGGATGACCATGTCGTGAACGGCACCGCCGAGGACGGCGCCGATAAGAATCCAAAGGTAGCCGGGAAGAAACCCGAATTGTGCAGCCAGTACCGGTCCGACAAGAGGGCCTGCGCCTGATATGGCGGCAAAATGATGCCCGAATAATACATACCTGTTCGTGGGATGGTAATCTTTTCCGTCTCGCAGGGTATAAGCCGGTGTGGGTCTGGTGCTGTCGAATACAAGAACCTTGGTTATGATGAATTTTGCATAGAACCTATACGCCAAAGCAAATACGAGCAGTGCCACAATTATGAGTGTCAACGCATGCATAGTTATCCTTTAAACGCTTAAATGTGGTTCGAATTGCCTTTTATTTTGCAGATTACCCATATCTTACTGCCGCCATTATACCAAACCAGCTAGGAAGTACAATAATTTTGTATTTTGTCGCAATAAATGAACTGCCCTTGCCGTCTTAATGTAGTAGAATACAAACGTGCGTTATGGATATTGAAAATTTTTTGCAGAAAGGAAGAAAAATGGCAACAAAACTAATGAGTAAATCGATGGCAGTAATTCTGGCGGTATTGATAACGGCCGTCTTTGCGATGTCTTCGCAGCAGGCGTTTGGCAAGGATGACCCCAATGCGAAAGCGAAGGTTGAAAAGGGGCAACCAAAGGGTCCCGGGGATATGCGCGAAAGCATTAATACGCGCATGGAGAACCTTAGCAAGGAACTTAATCTGACCAAGGAGCAGCAGGAAAAAATCAGGCCGATTATCGAAAATGAGATGAAGGAAATGCGTATCGTAAGGGAAGATTCGTCGCTTACACCTGAACAGAAACGCGAAAAAACGAAAGCGATTCGCCAGACAACCAATGAAGCGATAAATAAGATACTTAAACCAGAACAGCAGAAGAAATATGCTGAAATGCAAGAGAACGCTCGCCAAAAAATGGCGGAGCGCAGGGCAGAACGCGATAAAAACCGCCAGCACGGGACGGAAGACAGCAATTCGAAATAGGATGATTTTCAGCGAATGGATTTATGACAGGAGCGGCCAAGCCGCTCCTGTCTTTTTGTCTAAGGGAAAACAAGGTATCAATATCACTTTTTCAGCATTTCCGTTATTCGCAGCTCAAACTCTTTCATTTCCCGCAAAATTGACAGTCTGGTGGTAACTGTATGATACCACATTTTCATAAGCACAGTGCTCCCAAAGCCAACAATTGCCACGAATAAGGCAATGAACTGGTTGCCGGTATTCATCTCCATTCCTTTAATACCAAATAGCACAATACCTACAGAAATGGCGAGATAAATATAGAAAATAACTTTAGTTTTTCGGCCTTTTTTTTCAAATTCTGAAGAGGCATCCGATTTCTTCTTGTCTGCCGTCATTTCTTCAATTTGTTTTTTCAATCCCAAAAGTTCGTTTAGTTTTTTTTCCAGTTCTTCAGTCATATTGTGTCTCCTAAAATCTCACGCAATCGTGCCAATTCCCGATGCAATCTCGATTTTGCCGTACCTTCAGCTATGTTTAACATTGCGGCGATTTGTCCCATCTGTAATTCCTGTCCAAATCGAAGCATGATAAGTGTCTTATGCTCATCCGATAGCCCTTGAACAGCCTGACTTAAAGATTCATTCTCATTCGAAATTTCCGATGGTTCCAATTTGATGTCTGCCTGTTCCAGCCGGTGTAGTTCCTGCTGTTTTTTGCGTATTCGGTCAATACACTTATTTGTCAGAATGCGAAACAGCCATGATACGAACAGGCTCGAATTTTGTAATTTGTTCAGCCCTTTTATTACTGAAATCCAGGTTTCCTGTACTGCATCCCACGCATCTATCTGCTGGTCAAGATACCGCAGCGCAAAGGTCAACAGGGGCTTTTGCCATAATTGGACTATCAACTCGAATGCCTCTTTTTCTCCCTGTTGACAGCGAATAACCAGCAGTTCGGTATATACTTGTTGCTCTTGTTCGTTCATCGTTTAATAGTAAGACGGTTTGGGTTTCTCTAACGTTCCCGAAAAAATAAAAAAATGGTGGGGTAAAGACCCCACCCTACAAAACTACAAAACTCTGTAATCGGTGTTTTACTTTGCAGGTGCCGGTTCGGCGGAGAGGAGGACAAGTTTGAAGCGGGCCTCGACGGGTCTTTCATTTTTCAAAATGATTTCGCCGCTGCGGACAAATTCGTCGGGGAAATTGTAAATCGCTTTTTTTGTCTGTTCGCCGGTATTCTTTTCATCGCCGTCCAGGATATAGAGCAGAAGCTTGAACGGCTCCTGCTCATAGGCGTTTTTTGCGGCAGCGGTCGCCTTGATGCTTACCATCGACATATCAGCGGGGTTCAGCAAATCGACCTTGTATTTTCCCTGCAGAACGGGGCTAAAAACAAACCCGACAGTAGCTGAGGTTATATTGTATTCCTGCAATACTTCCGCTTCGGCGGGCAGGGAAATTTTTACGGGTGTCTGAGCCCTTCTCAGTTCACCTGGCGCCAGTTCAACATACGGTGTCTTTTCGATGGACAGGGATTTGGCCTGTGCCCGTTCGCTGTCCGAGAGGACAACTCTGGCGACCAGTTTCGAGCCATCCCAATCCTTCGGGACAAACATATCCACCCGGGTAGGGTCGATAACTTTTGTCTTTACCGGATTCTGCTCTCTGTCAAAGCATTTTATTTCCAGCGATTTTTTCACAAGCTCAACGACGGTAACGGGCACTGTATTTGGCTCGCAGGATTTTATCGAAAGTCCAAGCTGTTTTATTTCCTTGTCTTTCTGGAGAAAAGGAAGCACCGTAAGTGTGAAATTGCCTGGCGTATCCATTTTTTCCTGAGCGGCATCAAAGGTAAATTCGAGTCGGGCACCTTCTTTTAATCTTCTGCCCTCCTCGGTAATTGCGCTATGAGGGCCCGAAAGGGTTATTTTGACATCAGCCGAGGATGCCTGGTTGAAGCTGATCCACAGTTTAGGATTGGCAGAATCGTCAACAATGATTGCGGCGGGTCTTTCGGGCAAAGTTACATCCAAAGCCAAATCCGCCCAGACCCATATCAGAACAGTCAGGATTACAACAACCACTATTTTGCCGAATTTAATTCTTTCCAACATTTCGCATCGCCTAATGTTACGCCCTGTCTTTTCCGACCGCTGTGTTCGATTTTACAAGCCGGCTACTTTTGTGCAATATTCTTTTTTCTGTAGAATTTCCAGAAGCGTTCGCCGGCAGGCGCCGCCTGGTTAATAGTATCAGCGAGGTGTTTTCTTAACTGGGACTCCGTTATGTTTCTGCTCAATTTCTCATTCTGAGCGATAGAGATGATGCCGGTTTCCTCGCTGACGACTATAACACTGGCATCAGAGCCAGCGGTGATACCAAGTGCCGCTCTGTGACGCGAGCCGAGCTGGATACCGTTTCTTGCTCCTTCTTCAACTAATGGCAGTTGAACTCTTGCGGCAACTATTCTGTCGCCTCGTATTACAACGGCCATATCGTGAAGTGCGGATCCGGGGTAGAAAATCGTTCTGAGCAGTTCGGCTGTAACTTTGGCATCGATCCGAACGCCGGTCTCGATAAATTCTCCAAGTGCGACGTCCTTTTCAATTACAATTACGGCTCCTGTTTTTGTTGCGGAAAGGTCTATAGCGGCGGAGATTATCTCTTCAGCGGTTTCGACGAGCTGCTGGTTTCGGCCGGCAAGAAAACCTGACTGGCCTATTCGTATAAGGGCCCTGCGAATTTCCGGCTGGAATGCCGCCACAGCAATGATTAACACGGCAATCAAAAAACCTTTGTAAAGGTACTGTAGCCGCTCAAAACCAAACCGCTCGACAACAAGATTCAGGATAAGTACCCCTGCGATAAGAATGAATATTACGCCGCGAAACAATCTCTCTCCGCGAGTGCCTTCGAGGAAATCGACGGCCCAGTAAACTACAAGGCCGATAAGAATCAACTCAATCGTAACCACCCACCCGCTATAAGTCGCAACTCGTCTGAAATACTCGATGAGCGTTTCCACAAATCAACTCCTTTTGATTAGATTTTTTTACCTTTCATGATTTGCGGCTCGATTAACGAGTCCCCGGACGAATTAAGGTATCCTCTTGTCGCTTAGCTTGCTTGGACTATCGAACAGCAGTGCTTTATCGATGTCCTGGTTCAGTTCCTGCTGATTGATTCTGGCGTTGCGAATATGCCTTCTGTGGCCCTCAGCGGTGGTTTCGCCCGGCTGGCTGCAGCCGCTGAGCCAGAAAATCAAGGCAAACAAAAATATACCCAAAATCATCGAAACAGACGTTTTTTTCATCATAATTTCCTTTTGAAACTACGCTGCCGGCTGAGCTTTTTACAATAACACCCTTATTGTATCGGCCAATCAGCGCCCCGACCATAAAACGTAACATAAATAAAACCTTTAGATTCACAATCATTATATCGTTCATCCGGTTATTTGTCAATCTAAAAGCCGTTTTTAAGGTTAAAAAACTGTTCATTTTACTTAAACTACCTATATTGAATACAGACTAAATGAAATATCATGGTGGATTCTCGGCTATGGGGACCAGGTTCAGGTGCTTGCACCTGATGCGCTTCGCAAAAGAATCATTGAAGCCGCTACAAACATGATTTCCATCAACCAACAAGTCTAAAAAATTCAGCCTCAGAAAGTACGTAATACCAATTGTATTTAATTAATGCGCTTATAGGCAAATAGCCGATATAATTCATGGTAGTCATTTGATAATATTTTAACATAGAGGCTATTATGAACGTTAAAACACATCACACATTAAAAGAACTGCAAAAGCTTTACCACATGGAAAACAATGCCAGGCTTGCTCGTCGAATTCACGGAGTATACCTGGCGAGCAAAGGTTTGACTTGCCCGCAAATCATGGAGATTACAGGCTCTTCTCGCAGGACAATTCAGCAATGGGTACACAAATACAATGCAGACGCTATCGATTCATTAAAAGATTCTCCCCGACCCGGCCA
>JAPLMV010000009.1 GCA_026386835.1 Planctomycetota bacterium
GTAACAGGCCTGAGCAATGAGACAATTGCTATTGAAGACCCAGCGGCAAAAGACAAAGACGGCAATAGCGTCAGGATATTTCTGCGAAAGACCTTACAACTGACTTACACCCTTGGCGGCGACCCTGCCTTCCGTGCCGACGCAAAACTGCTCTACAAAGACAGACAATGGGTGATGAGATAACAGGCATTTATGTCGGCAGGTTATAAAAACACTCTTCATTCCGCAATTTTTAATTTTTAACTTTTACTTTTGAAATTCTTTCTCAACATCAACGCACCGAGGCCGAGCAGTAAGAGTGTTGCGGGTTCGGGGATACCTACTTGTAAATCAAGTTAAACAATTTGCTTGCCTGCTCAGCATCCATGGTTTTTAAGATTTTGTATTCTTCAAGGGCTGACACCTCGTCGCCTGTTTGTGAATATACAAAGCAAAGATTATAGCGTGCCTCAGCCAAAAGACTTGGCTTTTTCATTGTTTCGGTCTCCAAAAAACTCCAGAACTAATTTTATATAAAGCTACTCTATCTCACTCGGCAATCAATAAAAATCAAGCAAATTGTTGCCTTTTAATGCGTTATGAGATATGCTAATATCTATGAAAAGGTCAGAAACCGACCCTATTGAGCGGCGGCTGGCTAATAAAATAAAATAGGACAAGGAAGAAATGGCAAAGAGCAATAAAAGAACATGGACTCATTGGTCAGCGGATGAGGTTAAGTTACTCAAGAAACTTTTCCCTAAAAGAAAGGCAAGGCAAGTGGCTGACCAAACAGGCAGGACATTTGCGGCAGTAAAGCAGAGAGCATACGAAATGGGACTCGAAACAAGGAGATGGCGTTTGTGGTCAGCCGATGAAATCAAACTACTCCATAAACTATACCACCAAAACCAGACGTTAAAAAGTATAGCAGATATACTTGGGCGGCCTTTGCAGACAGTACATCAAAAGGCTTTGAGCCTCGGTCTGAGAAAAGGCATAGTTCACCCCCTCTGGTCAATACAGGAAGAATTACTGCTCAGGAAATTGTATCCAACGAATACTGCGAAGGATACAGCGAAAAAAATTGGGCGGTCTGTCACAGCGGTAATTAGCAAAGCAGGCCTATTAGGACTTTCCAAACAGCATGTTTGGTCGAAAAAAGAATTGAACCTGTTAAGGAAGCTTTATCCCAATAAAACAGCACGGGAAGTAGCCAATAAAATTGGAAGAACTGTGGGGGTAGTACGGCTAAAAGTATTCCGCTTGGGTCTGAAGAAAAGAAAATACAGGCGAAGAAAAAAGCTATAACAGCAGCAAAAGCAAGGAAAATACTGCAAATCGTTGCTGCATAGGATAGGTGGCGTGGGTTGGTAGGGGTCAGGGATAGTTTATCAATCCTGGGGGCCGCCTTACGAACGAGGCAATGGGCATTTGGGAAAATTGGGCTTAAAAGTTAGGTTAGACAGAAAAATGAGCAGAGACGAACTTAGAAAAAAGATTGGGGTTATGGTTGAAAAGCTAAAATATACTCTAAAAAAAGAGCAATCGATTATAGAAAAGGTTTTAATGAGGACAAGGGGGATATGCAGTATGTGTCCGGGAGGCAAGCCGAACACTTTGTGTTGTTGTGAGGCATGTGGAGATTACAGGGGACACTTTCAGGTGAACGATGGGCTGAATGAAGTGGAGAGAATTGAGATAGAGAAGTTATATGGCTTTGACAGGGTAAAGGGATTCATGGGAGAAAAGGGATGTAAACTGCCGCAGATAATGAGAAGTACAATATGCCGAATACATATATGTAAAACGGGTAAAGAGATGTATTCAAAAGTAGAGTTGCTAATGTTTGAATACATTTGTCTACAAATGAGGGAAAAAAGGGCTAAAATACTTAAAAAGTTGAGAAACTGCCAGAAAACAAAACCAAAGCATAGAAGTTGATTATATTATTCAGTCGCCTCTTCGGCAAAGTTTGTCAGCAATGACTTCAGTGTTAATCGTGTTACCAGTCCTGAGCTCGTCTAAGGAATTCGTGACAAAATAGCTTGGTTTTTCTGTGAAATCTGTGAAAGCTGTGGCCAAAATTTTTCTTGCGTTAATCAGCGAAATTTTCAGCCTGCGGCTTGGCTGCGTAACCACCGTCTAAAAAATCTTGTCAATCATGTTAATCTCGTCCGAAAAAAGTCTTTAGTCTTGTGTCTTGTCTTACCTTTTCAAAAATAAATTTCCCGGCAGCTGCTTTATCAATCCTTTAAGCCGCAGCGATATCAAGCCGGCATTTATACTGCCCGCCGCTATGTCCGTGCCTGCAATTATATCCTCAAGATGTACCGGTTCACTGCTTAGACAATCATATACAATCTTCTCTGGAACGCTGAGCTTTAACTGCGTAACATCAAACAAAGGCATTTCAATTTTTTCAGACGCATCTTGCGCAGCCTCCGCCGTATGGCCTTTCAACTGTTCACCGATGTACCCAAGTGCCTCCATCACATCTTCCACGCAGTCAACTAATTTTGCTCCCTCTTTTATCAACTGATTCGAGCCCTGACTTAGCGGCGAGTCGATTTTTCCAGGCACTGCCATCACCTCGCGGTTGTTTTCCAAAGCCGCCCTGGCAGTAATCAGCGCCCCCGAGCGTAACGCCGCTTCTACAACGATTGTGCCAAGTGACAATCCTGCTATTATCCTGTTGCGCGCAGGAAAATTTTCGCCCAGCGGCTCATAGTGTAGCGGCAGTTCGCTGATGCACGCACCTGATTGGCCTATGAGTTCAAACAGCTTTTGGTTTTCAGGCGGAAAAATATTTGCAAGTCCGCAGCCCTGCACAGCAATCGTTCTGCCCGCCGCCGAAAGTGCCCCCTGATGCGCCGCGGTATCTATCCCGCGAGCCATCCCTGAGCAGATTGTAAAGCCCGCCGACGCCAATAAATGTGCCAGCCGCGATGCCTGTTCCTGGCCGTAAAGACTGCATCGCCTGCTGCCGACTATCGCAATACTCAGGTTATCTTCCTTAGCCAGCGTACCCTTTATATACAGTACCGGCGGCGGGTCATAAATCCGCTTCAGCACCGTCGGGTATCGCTGGTCCTGGAAATTTATTATCCATACCCCAAGTTTCGCAGCCGATTCGAGTTCGGCTTTTGTATCGAATTTCTCACGGGTTGCGGCGATTTGCTCGGCGG
>JAPLMV010000157.1 GCA_026386835.1 Planctomycetota bacterium
AATCGAAATTTTAAAAAACTTTTTACAATTTCTTTACTCTTTATCCTACAACGAGTTATGCTCTCCACTATCCGCTATATGCTATCTGCTATACGCTATTTTTTCGACCAAACGCGCAGCTTCGCCCCTTTATAGAGAGACGCTATTTTTCTGTCCCAGTGGCACGGGCGTCCCGCCCGTGAAAACATAGCAGTGTTTTGATTTTGAGTTGTGATTTATGAGTTATAGAAAATCCGCGTTAATGTTGTCACCCCTGCGAAAGCAGGGGGCCGTATCAAAAAAATCTTTCGACCAAAAATATTAAATTATGCAAAACAAACCCAATTTCCAAAATGCCAAAAATGTTTTAACCTTAGTAAATACAAGGAATTACAGCAAATTATGAGATGTGGACTATTATACAAAACAAACCCAATCAAACCCAATCTCAGTAAATTTTTCACTGTAATTTTGCCCTTTTAATTTTTAACTTTTAGCTTTAAGTGTTGATATGAAAAGAACTTATAAAAAAAATGTGGCCTCAACTCTGGTGTCTTTGGACATACTTTGGATGTACTTTGGAGTGTTTCTGAATGCGTTTGGATGTTCTCTGATGCGAGCTGACGTGAGCTGGCGAGAGCTGGCGACAGTGGAGTTTCACCTACAAACAGCAGATGCACTCGTGAAGTTAGATACTCTTGAGGAGTTTTTCGAACTCGCCTTTTTTCATGTGGTAGCTGTGGTCATCGTCAGGGAATTTTCCGCTTTGAACTTCCTTTGAGTATTCATTAAAAGCGTCAATTGAAGCAGCGGCAAGTTTGCTGTAGCTTTTTGCAAATTTTGGGGCGGCATCCTGCGTCAGGCCGAGTATGTCCGGTGCAATGAGTATCTGGCCGTCACAGCAGGGGCCTGAGCCGCAGCCGATAACCGGCACGTCGAAACGTTTGGTAATTATTTCTGAAACCTCGGCGGCGGTGCCTTCGAGCAATAATGCACATGCTCCGGCATCAAGAGTTTTTTCAGCCATGTTTATAAGTTCAAGCCCCATTTCAGCAGTGGTTGCCTCGGCTTTGAATTTTCCTGTCTTACCGATGCTCTGCGGTCTGATACCGATATGAGCCATAACGGCCATGCCGGCATTGCTGATGGCTTTGATAACGTCGAGATATGCTTGGCTGGCTTCGATTTTAATCATTTGGGCGCCGGCTTGGACGACGAATCTGCCGGCATTTTTTACCGCCTCGGTTACGCCGAGCTGATATGAAAGAAAGGGCATATCGGCGATTAAGAATAGATTGGGAGCTCCGCGGCGGACAGCGGCGGTGATGGCGACCATGAAATCCATAGTGGCAGGGAGTGTGGAGTCAAAGCCAAGCACAGCCTGTGCGGCGGAATCGCCAACGACTAACATTTTGATGCCGGTCTGGGAGACTAATTTGGCAGTGGTGTAATCGTAGCAGCTAACGGCTGTAATTTTACGATTTTGCCTTCTTGCTTCAACCAAATCCGCTATTGTAATTTTAGAATTCATAGTGGTCTTTCTAAAAAA
>JAPLMV010000133.1 GCA_026386835.1 Planctomycetota bacterium
AACAATTATTTCGTCGAGCTTACTTTGCGTAGTCAAATGAAAGATTCTCAAAAAAGTCACTAGCATCAAACCAGTACCGACGGCCAAATATACAAAGAATTCTGTCATTAACCTGAAATGGCCAAACAGACATGCCGCAAATATCAGCAGAAGAGTTGCAAAAAACATCAAAACTATGCTTCTTAACGCGGGCTTTTTCAGAGCCATGTCAATCTCCTTCCACCATCGAGTTCGTAGGGCCGAGCCACGAGTTACTAATCACGAACCGCTATCCAAATTACTGCATTGCAGTTGCCAAATCGACTTTAGCGTCGATGACGGCCTGCTCAATGCATTTTTTCCAGTCGCTGCCGAACTGCTCTTTATATTTCGGTATTTCATAAGCATAGATTATCGAACGCGATGCGTTAATCAGTGCACCTGTCCCATCTGATTTGCAGAACCTTACGCAGTCAGCCGCAGTTGCACCCTGCGAGCCGTAGCCCGGCACCAAGAACCATACCTTGTCGTATTTTTTCCTAAGGGCGGCTGTGGCTTTCGGAGAAGTTCCGCCGACAATCATCCCGACATTGCTGTATCCGCTGCTGCCGATATGCTGGGGCTTATTGGCGATTTCGCCCACGACCTCGGCCAGCTTTTCGTACATCGTCTGGCCTGTAGAATCCGCAAAATCCTGAATCGCTGCTGCGCCTGCGTTGCTCGAGCGCACCCAGACGAAAATACCTTTGCCCTCTTTGTCGGCGACGTTTGCAAACGGCTCGATTCCTTCGATACCTGCAAAACCGTTGACGGTAATGGCGTCCGGCACAAGTACATCCTCCAGGCCGACCAGCTCGGAATTTTCCAGATGGGCCGAGGCGTAAAGTTCCGCCGTATGACCTATATCGCCGCGTTTTACATTGGCTTCTGAAACCAGCGAATAATAGGTTTCGATACCTTCCCAGAGATATTTTTCGAAATATGCGATATTTATCTTGATGGCGGGCACCATCGGGGCAACGATTCGCATGGTCTGCGTGCAGAAATCGAAAATAGCATCGACGGCAGCGGCGGCATCAAACTCGTCATTCATATCGCGATGCGTTCTTATGGCATCAGGCAGCCGGCTGTAAACAGGGTCAAGCCCGACTACCAGAGGAGTCTTTTTACTTTTTACGGCATCACAAAGCCGATCGGCAAAATGATTTGACATCAGTTAACTTTCCTTTCTAATCGACAATCAGTAAACAATTGAGTAATTTAGGAAAGACACTATAATCGCACATGCCCTTTGAGGCAAGACAGAAATTGAATAGATTGGTGCAGATTTGAAAAAAAACAAAAAGAAAAAATTCAAAAAAATCTATTGGCTTTTGATTGATTTGGCGATTGCTGCCGTAATTCTGGTATTACTTCTGCATAAGCCAGGACGATACATGCCGCCTAAGCCCCCAGCCGACAAACAGATAAGCCGGTATCTTACCAATGAACTGCTGCCGCAGCTTTACAACGGGGTACAGCGGGGTGAGCCGTTCGATTTGACGGTTTCTCAGGACGGCATTAATGATGCAATAGCGAGTTCCAAATGGCCTAAAGAATCAGAGGGTGCAAAAATTTTGACGCCACAGGTGTTTTTTGTGCCCGATGGTGCGATAGTTATGGGCCCTGTGGTAATGAAAGGCGTTGAGTTTGTCGTTACTGTGGAGTTGAAGTCGGCTTTTGACGCAAAAGGACTTCTGACCTTGAATGTCGAACAGGTCAAAATAGGCGCTATGAATATAACTCCGATTGCCAGAATTGTCGCACGAAAGATGTATACACAACAGCTTGCCAAAACAGATGTTGACACAGAAAATACTCTCGCCAAAATAGCGGCGTCTCTGTTGAACAGTGAACCGTTTGAGCCGGTTTTTAAGGTAGAGAAAAAGAAAGTGCGGAT
>JAPLMV010000045.1 GCA_026386835.1 Planctomycetota bacterium
ACTTAAGCGTGGCAATGTCTGTGGGTGTATGCGGCTGTATACGCATGGCAAGTTTCCTTTTTAGAACAACTATGCCATACAGTAAACGATAGCGCAAGTTTTATTTTCCTGGCGCGCGAAAATTTATTGGAATGCGTATAAGATAACCATTAAAGATATCGAGAGATTTAGAGCATCTCGACTTAAGACGGCAATTGTCGCTGCTACGGCAAATAGAGAGATCAAGACGTTGAGACGAATTTTCAATCTTGCGATAATCAGAGCTTATCTCCCTAAAGATGCAAACCCATGCAAAGGACTCCCAATGTTAAAGGTGGGTTCTAAGCACAACAAGTATGTAAAGCCGGAAGAATTTCGCAATATATATGACAACGCACCGGATTCTCTCTGGAGAGCATTCTTGGTGACGGTTTACACAACAGGGCTAAGATTGCGGGAGGCGATTAATTTGACATGGCAAGATGTTGACTTTGCCACATGTGAACTACATGTTACCCGCAAGAAACGTGAGGGTTTTGTTCAGGCGTGGACCCCAAAGGATCACGAAATGCGAACTATTCCATTGCCTGAACAGGCGGTTGGGTTGCTGGCAACTTGGCAGTCTGTTGCTCCTGAAGAATGTCCTTATGTATTTATGGACCAAGGTCGGTGGGGCTATTATCGGCGACAAGTTGAACTTGGTAAATGGGTAAGTGATCGAGACTTGGTCAACAATGTCCTGCGGCGATTTAAGACGTTGTGTCGAAAAGCGAAGGTGAGTCCATACACTATACATGACATGCGACGCTCTTGTTTAAACAATTGGGCTAAGCATCTCCCAATCCATGTAGTAAAAGAGCTAGCTGGTCACAGTGACATTAAGACGACGCAGCAGTTTTACCTTTCTGTTCAACCTGAGGATATTAGCAGTGCCCAAAAAGTGCAAGAATTGGTTGTTGGTAAAATCCCTAAAAATGATCTGACTGCCCCAAAACTGACCCACTCTACTGAAAAACGGTCTTTTCCTGGGAAGCGAGGATTTTTACAAAAGATGTAACCCTTTGAAGAATAAAGGATTATGAAAATGCGCCTGACAAGACTCGAACTTGTAACCTTTGGTTCCGTAGACCAATGCTCTATCCAATTGAGCTACAGGCGCAAATATTTATAAACAAGGATGTTACATGTCACAGTTCAAAATTAAAATAAAAAGTCATTCAAATAAATTCCCTCCTACTTTACATGCAACGGGCCAATATTGCAAGAAGATTAAAGGCAAGTCGTATTACTAAGGAGGCATTTTTTATTGATTCTGCCAGACAACAGCGAAGTCCGCTAAATCCAGGAAATTAACAATGTTATCATCATCCTTGTAGAAATCGCCCGGAATATCCTGTCCCATCATGAGCCAATTTTCACACATAATCGCTAAATCACCAAAACCGATTGAGCCATCACAATCAAGGTCGTAAATGTTATTTGCGACATAGTTCTGAACCGCGATATCTCCGAGAACATTGGAGTATGTTTTGCTGTTGGGATCGAACGTATAATAGTTCTTTGCAGGCGTTACCGTGCCGGACCAGTTGTAATTTACCCATACCTCATAGAAACCGTTAGCATCGGTTGCGGTCAAGTTTCCACCGTTGTTTGCAGTTACTTCTACGCCCTTTATTGGTATGTTGCAATCGTTGTTCCGTACATAGCCGCTGATGGTGAAGGTCAACAGCCTGCCGGTATAGTCCTGGTTATTGTGGTCTGCGAGAACATTTGTGTATAGTATATTCGGCTCATCAAACGCATAGGCGTACTTTGTGGGCGCAACTGTACCGGACCAGTTATAATCTACCACTACTTTATAATAACCATTTGCATCTGTTTTATCAAACCAGCCGCCGTATCTGCTCGTCCATTGCCCGCCGCCATTTTCTGCGGACACATTTACATCACTAATTGGTGTAATCCCGTCAGAGTTCAGAACATGACCGGCAATGGCAAAAGTGGACAGTGTTGCAGTATAGTCATTTACCTCGTTGGTAACGACATTGTTATACAATATGCTATTCGGTTCAAAAGTATACCCTTGCTTTATTGGTGTGGCAGTTCCGGACCAATTGTATGGCACTACTACTTCGTAGTAACCATTAACATCGGTAATATCGGTGCTTCCACCATTATTATTTGCGTCTATAAACACACCTGCAACAGATATATTGGCATCAGGTTCTGTGATATAACCCGAGATAATGCGAGGGACGGAACCGAGAGATACCACAAGGTCAACAGCCGAGCCGATATTGACGGTTGTTCCGCCGGCTGGATTCTGACTGATTACAAGACCTGTTGCCGCCGTGTCGCTGTATTGACTGCCAACAGTGCCTACCGTCAGATTGTCTACGGCGGTGATAGCAACTGTGGCATCGGGTAGTGTCATGCCGACAACATTAGGAACTATAGGCTTGAAGTTGGCCGAAACGTTTTTATTGCCGTTCATCTGTATCGAGGTTGGGTTAGTGTTTCCCGAAAGATCGCCAGACCAGTCGGATAACTGCCAACGACTGTCCTGTGGTACGGCTTGCAGAGTGACATTTGTACCTGTCGTGAATGAACCCGACCACGGTAACGCTCGAAGTGTGCCATTCACTATCACGCTTCCGTTGCCTGATTTAGACAGGTTCAATGTGTAGTTCGGCAAAACCCCAACCCCAGTGATCTTTACATCATCGATATTCCAGCCGGAATATCGCCAGGAGGAATCTGTGGGCCCCATGCCCCAGCGGATATACACGGTCGGCTGGTTGTCGGCGATGGTGGAGATATTAAAAGTTTGCAGCTTCCAGCTTGAATCCGTAATTTCCGAGGGATTTGACCAGATGGTACTCCAGCTTGAACCATTATTCGAAACCTGAATATAGGCATGGTCATACAGTGGGTTTTCGACATTCAGCCAGCGATAAAACGTTAATGTCACAGCCGTTTGATTTGTGCAGTCAATGGCCGGCGTTTTTGCCCATCGCGTGGAAGTAATCGAATTTTCATAATCGCCCAGCAAATTATAGCCGACAACATTGGTGCCTGTGTAGCCGGCCTTTGGGTCACGCTTGCCGCCGTACCCTCCTCCAGAACCGGTTGGAGTTCCCCACTCCCATAGACTATCTAATGTCCAGCCGGGGTTGGTGTCCATGTTTGCCAGGTAAATCGCATCGATAATATTAATCGAAACAGTTGCGATATTGGAATCCCCGGCACGGGGCGCGACGCCACCGTCGTTTGCTTTGAACTGTAAACTGTCCGTACCGCTATAGCTGGTATTGGGCGTATAAACGACCTGATTGCCGCTGCCAACCAAGGTGTATGGAACTGCACCTATGCTGCCCGCATTGGGGTCGCTCAAAGCCCCATGTGTTGGCAGTGAGGTAATAATGTAATTTAAGACGCTAGGCGGATTGGGCCGACCGTCATCAGTGGCAACCAGCGTGATCGACACGAAGGTATTAATCAGTGTGTCGACGCTGCCTGTTTGTGCAACTGGCGGCTGGGGAACAGAGCCATTGTCATATACAAAGCTCATCGAGGCGCCCGCTGCCGAAATACTATAGAGTGTATTACCGGTGACGATGATGTTTCCACTTTGATAGGCATCTGTATTGGGATAATTTCCCGGTCCTGTGCCAATCTGGGAGACACCTGCGGAGTGGTAGACATCATACAGGTCTCCGCGGTTGTCACCCTTTTCGAGATTATAATTACCGTCGGCTTGCAGCAGTGCTACACGGTAATGGTTTCCATTGGCGGGCCAACCGGCCTGACCTGGATAGCCTTCGGTGTTGTCGCCGGCAAGGTCGTCAATGTGATAAATGCACAGCCCGCCCTGCGGCATCGTGGATTCGATACCGACCGGCTGACGGTTTTCGATGAGCAGGTATTCGTTGGACGGATACCCGTAATTGATGCGATAGACCTTCGGGTTCGTTTCGGCCTGTCCAATTGTGTAAGATCCGGGCGTTCTTATGACTGTCGGCGTTACCCAGCCGAGTTTGATCTTGCTCCATGCTGAAAAGTGCGGTGGATGAAGTTGGGAGCCGTCAAAGCCCCATGAATTGGCCATCAACTCCCATGAGCCAATGCCTTCGCCGGAGCCGACCGTGTCATACAGGTCGGGCAGGCCGAAAAAGTGTCCCGTTTCGTGGGCGATCACACCAAATCGGACAATGCTGGTTCCGCTGGTTCCCCAGAGAGCAGGCTCTGTGTGGTAATCCCAAACCTTGACTCCTTCTGCACTTGTCCATGTGTAGGATGTTACCCACCGGTGCGACCAAATCCAGTTTCCCCCGCCCCCTCCGGTTTCCGCACCATAGCCGGAATGAATAATATCAATCGCATCGATATAGCCGTCGTGGTCGTTATCGAATTGTGAAAAATCTACCAGCGGATCGGCCAGATTCAGCGCGTCCTCGACCATTTTCTGAGCATTTTTGGGATAGCTTCCTGTGCCATTGTTTCCGTTGGCATAGTACGCTTCTGTGTTGGGAAGTGTTACCCATACCGTAACGGTACTTTGCAGCGTCATCACGCCGTAGGAATTTTCCAGGTATAGGTCTTTGACGCTGCCGGTTGGTGCCAGTGTCGGGTTGCCGCCGGTCTGGTTGAACAAAATGTCATAATCGCCGGGATCTCGCGTATGCACGCCAAGCGTATGGTCGCTGAACTTGCACAGGATGACGAGGTTTTTGACCGTTCCAGAAGGGGGTACCATGTCGGGTGCGGTTGGTGATTCACTGCTGCCAGATAGAAGGGACGGATTCATTGATCGTCTGACTGCGGCCGGCGGCAGCGTTTTCTTTTTCAGCCCTGCGGTCTTAGGGTTATGCACACCGACGGTCAGTGGCGTTGCTATTAACTGAATGTCCTTGTCGAGCTGGCCATAGGCGTATCGGCCGTTGTCACAGACGACGGTATAGCCGTCAGTATCTTCGTACCAGTGAAACCGCTCGTCGCCGTGGATATAAATCCGGACGGTCTTGCCGTCGGGCTGGCGGACATCAATGGGGGCGGGGCTGGCAGGCATCGCAAACACACTGCGGCACATTAATACCAGAAACAATGTAAATGTGGTACAAAGTACTGTTTTTTTCATTTACCGCTCATCCAAAAATTGTGTCTGCCGACGTTGCAAATTTTGAAAGGTAAACCCTAAAAGACTTGGATTCCATCCTCACTCCTATCCTGCACAATGGGACAAAAGCCCCCGTGCGTGCGGCCACATCAAGGCAAAAATCATAGGGAAAAAACAGTTCCCACCTTAAGTTTCTGTCATAATAACACTATATCCTGAATTATATTAGAATTTGGACAATTTGTCAATTAAATTATAGGACTCTTTTGGGGCCAAATAGATTTAACTTGCAATTATTCACGATTGAAAGCATATTATGACATGAAAATCCCAGAGTAATTATACCGCTGGAGTGCTGGTTCTCCGCAGGACGCCTTACGGCGAAAATCAGCATAAAATAATCTAATGAACATAATTTATATAAAAATAATTATAGATTTGATAATAGCCGCAGTTCTAAGTCTGATACTTCTTCCGTTATTTATCATAATTTGGCTTCTTATTAAAATCTCCAGCCCTGGTTCCGTTATTTTCAGACAGCAAAGAGCAGGCAAAGATGGCGAACCATTCATTTTTTATAAATTCCGCACGATGAGGACGGATGTTGACCCATTTGGGGCAAGTCCAAAATCTGGTGAGGATTCGCGTTTAACCAAAATCGGTAAATTCCTTCGCGAATATTCACTCGATGAACTGCCGCAGTTGTTTAATATATTGAAAGGCGATATGAGCATCGTCGGGCCTCGGCCTCTTTATATGTCCCAGATTGCCGAATGGAACGACCGTCATAAAAAACGCCTGCTCGTAAAGCCGGGTCTTACCGGCCTGGCACAAATCTCCGGAAGGGGGGAACTGACAAGAGAAGAAAAACTTGAACTCGATGTCAGGTATGTTGAGACTGCGGGTTTTGGGCTTGATTTGAAAATAATCCTGATGACTATTCGCCAGGTCTTTACACGAAAGAATATATATGAGAAAAAATACTCTAAGACCGAGTTCACCCGCGGAGAGTCGAGAAAAGAACAGGGACAATAAAGAAGTAATCATTTATTTTTTACCTTAGACCGATGAGAATCAAAAGAGCAGTTGTTACATTTTTAGTTTTGTTTGCCGCTGGGACAGGTTATGCCCTTGAGCCCAGCGAGATTTTAATAATCGCAAACGCTGATGTCCCTGTGTCCGTGGAGATTGCCGAATACTATTGCGCAAAACGGCAGGTGCCGAACAGCAATATCCTGTCGCTGCCTTTGGGAACGGGCATTAGCCAGACTATTGCCAGAAAGGATTACGACGAAAAACTTGCCGGCCCAATTCGCAAAAAACTTAATGAAAACGAATTTGCAGGCAAAATAAAGTGCCTGCTGACAATTTACGGCGTGCCGATTAAGGTGGAGGGAAGGGGGCAGCTAAAAGGTCAGGAGGACAAACTAAGGCAGTTGGAAAAACTTGTCGAGCAGAAAAAGGAAACGCTCAAACGGCTGCAGCAAAATGGAGCGTCAGATTCCAATGAGCAAAAGCATGAACTTAACGAAGAGCTTATCCGGCTGCAATCTGATATTGATTATATCACGGGCAGAGAAACAGGTGCCGCTGTGGATAGCGAACTGGCAATGGTTCTGTTCGGAGATTATGAACTTTATCGCTGGCAGCCGAACAAACTGAAATATAAGTTGCCGTACTGGGACCAAAAATCTCTTATGGTTTGTCGGCTTGATGGTCCCGGCACTGATATTGTGAGAGGCCTTATTGATAAAGCCCTGACAGCCGAGAAAACAGGACTCAACGGCGTTGCTTACATAGATTCCCGCGGCATAGCCGACTTTAACAAGCCGTATTCGTTTGGTTACTATGACCAGTCCCTGCGGGATTTGGCAGAGTTGATAAAAACCAGAACAAAGATGCCGGTGGTCGAAGAAAACACACCTGCCCTTTTTGGTCCCGGCCAGTGTCCCCATACCGCCATTTACTGCGGCTGGTACAGTCTGAAAAAATACATCGATTCCTTTGACTTTGTCGATGGTGCGATTGGCTATCATATCTCAAGCTGGGAGGCTGTGGACATTCGCGACCCGAATACAACCCAGTGGTGCCCAGCCATGCTTAGTCATGGTATTGCCGCAACACTCGGGGCTGTTGCGGAACCGTATCTTTTTGCATTTCCTGAGCCGAAGGAATTCTTTGCAGAATTGCTTGACGGCTATTGTCTTGTTGAGGCGTACTATCACACAAGTCCGTTTAATTCCTGGCAGATGGTACTGATAGGCGACCCTCTCTACAAACCTTTCCCAAGGCATTGACCGCTAAATACAAAACAGCGACAACGCCGCCAATCCCCGCTAAAGCTGCTGCGATATCACTTCCGTCGATTGCCCTTCCCGCTAACCAGGAAAAAACCTTTACAACACCAAGCAGCACCACCGGCGGCACTGAAACCCGAAAAAACCATTTTAGCCGAAATGGATTCACCGCCAGGTTTTTTCGTCTAAGGTATTGGTCCCAAAGCAGCGTGAATAATGCGTAGGCAAAAAAATGAAACGTGGTATAGACCGCCGGCATCACTTCTGCCAGATTCGTTTTTGAGACGGTTGTATCGGCAAAGATTACCGCCGACGTTGCGATAAGTGAGGCTGGCAGAAAATCAAGTACTGTCAGCAGAATAAGTCCAGCGAAAGCCCCAG
>JAPLMV010000298.1 GCA_026386835.1 Planctomycetota bacterium
CCGCTGTCGTAGCGAAATATGAATTTCTCTCTTCCCTTGTTGAGAACCAGTTGTCGTTTTGTCTTTTTCATTATTACAGGCAGCTCTAACTTAAAAAATCGACAAAAAAACTTACCTCTTAATATTGCTTATTTACACATCTGTATTTCTTATCGGTCTAAAAGGAGTTTACTAAAGCCAAAAATTAAATTTTCTTTGGTAAATATGACAAAAACAACATATTCAAAAATACCACAACGTTTTTATCGGCCAATGCGGCTTTAATCTTTACAAATTGAGAGCAAATATCGATAAAATGTGCATAAATTTCCGCAATTTTATCGCCCCGCTGGTGACTGAGGCCGGCAGTTTACAATTTCCAGGAGCTTCTAACGTGACTTGAAAAAGATGATTCCGTTCTTTGTCTCGGAATCGATAACCCCCTGCTGCTCGAATTGAACAATATACTTTTTGGCTTCTTCCCTGCTGATACCAAGACCTGCA
Source organism: Planctomycetota bacterium (assembly GCA_026386835.1). Lineage (GTDB taxonomy): Bacteria > Planctomycetota > Phycisphaerae > Sedimentisphaerales > Anaerobacaceae > JAPLMV01. Next base: position 484 of record JAPLMV010000298.1, read on the forward strand.
CATATATCCCCGATTGAGCATGGCCTGCGTTTCAGCATTGATAATACATATTCGGCTTTACTCTGGGCTTTTTTGTGGCATCTGGCCGCTGAAAAATCAGCTACAACCTCGCAGTTTTCCCCAAGTTCTTTGGCAATATCCGCAAGTCTTTCAGGTTTTACCGGCTCAATACCAGGTTCTGCCGTGGGGCGCACAGCGGTATTGAGCTGAATTTTATCAGGCCTTATCCGCTTTATGGCCTCCTTGATTTCGGCGATTTGTTTATCGCCGGTATTCAATCCTTCGACCAAAAACACCTCAAGCCATATCTGCCCGTGATACACATCTCGAAATGAGCACAAACCCAAAATCAGCTTTTCAATGTTGATATCAGGGTGCGGGCGATTTATTTTCTCAAAAACACCTTTCTCGCCGGCATCGAGAGACGGCACTACCACATCGGCTTTGGCACAATCAGCCCGTACATCCTGCCGGTAGAACAGCGTGCCGTTGGTCAGGATGGCCACGGGAATTTCGGTGATTTTTTTTATTTTCTCCACCAGTTCGCCAAGCCTGGAATTTAGTGTCGGCTCTCCGGAACCGGTAATAGTGATAAAATCGGCCGACAGCCCCTCAGTCAAACGCTCTTTCAGTTCAGCCAGAATATCCTCAATGGGAGCATAGTCTTTGCGTTCTATGGATTTTTCGGTCGTCAGGCCGAGTTCGCAATAAATACAATCCTGCGAACAAATCTTAAACGGCACGATATCAATGCCGAGACTAAGTCCCAGCCGGCGAGATGCCACCGGCCCAAATAAATATTTTTTTTCCCTGGCCACGTTTATTCCCGCACAATTTCGAAAATCTTTTTGCAGACTTTGAGCAAATCTAAAAGCCAGTCCATCGGCATAATACAGGCAGCATCCGATTTTGCCTTGTCCGGCTCTGTGTGTGTCTCAATAAAAAGGCCATTGGCGCCGGCGGCAACGGCAGCTTTGGCAAGTATCGGGGACATCTGACGCCGGCCTGCACTTGCATTACCCAGCCCACCAGGCTGCTGGGTGCTGTGCGTAGCATCAAAAATCACAGGACAGCCCAGATTTTTCATAATGTCGATGGCCGTCATATCGTTGACAAGCCGATTGTAACCAAAAAATGTGCCTCGCTCGGTCAGCATAATTTTACGGCTGCCGCAGGCACGAAATTTGTCAACAACGTTTTTCATCTCTTCAGGTGACAAAAACTGCCCCTTCTTTACGTTCACGGGCTTGCCGGTCTGTGCGCAAGCGCAAAGTAAATCCGTCTGCCTGCACAAAAAAGCCGGCACCTGAATACAATCAACTACTTTACCGACCGCAGAGGCCTGTCCAGACTCGTGAACATCGGTCAAAATAGGCAGGTGAGTTTTCTGACGAACCTCGGCAAGTATTTCCAATCCCTTTTCCAGACCGGGGCCGCGAAAACTGTCTATGCTGCTGCGATTTGCCTTGTCGAAACTCGCCTTGAAAATCATTGCAACGCCGCTCTTTTCGCTTATCTCGAGCAGTCTGTCGGCGATATCTAAACAGGATTGCCTGCTCTCGATAACGCAGGGTCCTGCTATTAAAAATAATGGCGCATCCACGCCGACTTGGACATTTGTTGTGCCGCTTTGGCCAATCTTAAATTTCTCTTTATTCATATTTTAAAATCCCAATTGTAGTACCTAATAACATTTGATTTTATATTGTCATTCCAGCGAAAGCTGGAATCCAGGCCGTAATATAAACTGCTGGATACCTGCTTTCGCAGGTATGACAAATCTTTCTTTATCCGAGCGCTCTGACGATTCTTATTCTTATTCCTGCCGGTTTGGCATCCACAGGCACGATGCAGTTCACCGCTTTTGGTATAACCTCAATCTGTACAGGCAGCCCAGGCCCGGGGTCGCCGTCAATTTCAGTCTTTATATCAGCATTATCCGAACTTACTACAATGTTCCTGCCCTGACGGTAAACAACATTTGAGCCAAAAGTATGCTGCTTCAAAACCGTCATCAAAGAATGTTTCACAAGATGTATTTTCGACGCACATTTGTAAACGCACACGTCCAGCAACCCGTCGCTGTAATCGGCACTGCTGAGTATTCCCAGCCCCATCGCATATTTTGAAATATTGCCGACAAAAACAAGACAGTGACCATCGAAAATAATTTCGCCGTCAACCTCCACTTTCATTGTGGCGAACTTGTAATCCCAGAATGTCCGCCAGATGGGCCAGAAGTAATCGAAATAATCTATATGTCCAAGCCTCTGTTCGTGAACACGCTTTACCACCTGCCCATCGAAACCGAAGCCTGCTATTGAAGTAAAACATTTTCCATTTGCAACCCCGAGGTCAAGAGGTCTTATATGCCATTGCTCAAACGTCTTTATCGTTGTTTGCAGTTTCTCATCGAAACCCAGCTCGTTTGCCAGAAGATTTTCCGTACCGCAGGGCACTATCAATAGCGGCTTATCGCTGCCTTCCAGTCCGTGCGCAACTTCTCTGATGGTGCCGTCGCCGCCTGCTGCAACCACCATTGCACAGTGGCAATCGACAGCAGCATCGCCAGCCAACTCGCATACATTGTCAAGTGATTTTGTGTAACTGATGGACAGCGGCATCAGCAGCCAGCCGGCAGGCATTTTCAAGTGATTTTGTGTAACTGATGCGAACGTCAAAGCCCCCGCCGACAAGATATTCCTTGAACATTCGGCTTATCAGCCGTGAGCCGCTGGCGCCGGACTTTGGGTTTACTATATACGCAATATAACCATCATTCGGCTTCATTGCTGCAAACTCCCGGCCTTTAGTTTCGCCGCCATTAAACCGGCATAGCTTTCCCTTATACTCGGCAAACTCGACAACCCCAGACTCTTCTGCACATCGGCTATTTTTTCGCCGTCTGGCCCCTCGATTTCCACAAAACTGCCGAGCAGCGGCAACTCATCCAACGCAACTTCGCAGCCGCCCAGCAGATAAACCCGCCGCTTCTTTTCAAAAACAATTGCCTTCTCATATCCAATCGCCAAAAGCAGATTTTCGATGGAATCGCCATCGGTGATTTCCATTTCTATTTCCTGCCTTTTTTTAAACCGGTCTTTTTCCCTGGCGCCTTTATAAGTCAAAAATATTTTCTCCTCATTGCCGATTCTCTGCCGTCTCAACCTAAGACCCCTGTCGGTTTTGGTAAGTGTTCGCCCGGCATCATCAAAATACTGGTCTTTCTGAATATGCTCAGACAGAAATTCCGCGCCGAGTTCGCTCAGCCTTGCAGCTACTTCCTGCAGCGAATTTACTTTAATCTTTGCCTCAATTTCTATATGCATATTTAACAAACAATGCTTACAATTGCTCTTGCAACAATAATCTTTTTAACCGGTTTGCCTGCCATAAAAGCAGTAACCTTTGGACTGTTCATCGCCTTTTGCTTTATCTGCTCCTGGTCGGCATCTGCCGGCACAGTTATCCTGTCCCTTACCTTGCCGTTAACCTGCACCGCCAGTTCAAGCTGCTTTTCTTTGATAAGCTCGGCATCAACCTCTGGCCAACTCTGATAAGCCAAACTTTCTTTGTGCCCCAGCTTTGCCCACAGTTCTTCAGCGATATGCGGGGCAAAAGGCGAAAGAATCTGAATAAATTTTTCCACAACCGCTTTCGGACGCTCCTGCTGTTTGCCAAGATGATTTATGAAAATCATCATAGCACTTATCGCTGTATTAAAGCCGAAACTCTCAATATCATCTCCGACTTTTTTTGTCGTCTGGTGCAATAGCCGAACTGTTTCCTCATCGCCTCCGGTCTCTTTTATCGCCTCGCTGACTTCGTCTGTTTCCTCGTCAATCGCCAGCCGCCAAACCTTCTGCAGGAACCGGTAAACACCCTCAACGCCCTGCATACTCCAGGGCTTTGCGGCCTCAAGCGGCCCCATAAACATCTCATAAAGCCGCATCGAGTCGGCGCCGTAATCGGTAATAACCTTGTCGGGATTGACCACGTTGCCGCGTGACTTGCTCATCTTCTGGCCATCCTCGCCTAAAATCATCCCCTGATTGATGAGCTTTTTGAACGGCTCTTTTGTGCTGACATAACCTGCGTCATAAAGAAATTTGTGCCAGAACCTCGAATATAAAAGGTGCAGCACCGCATGCTCAGCGCCGCCGATATATAAATCGACGTTCATCCAGTATTTTTCTTTTTCACTGTCCCAGCCGCGTTGGCTGTTATGCGGGTCAATATACCGCAGGTAATACCAGCACGAACCGGCCCACTGCGGCATAGTATTTGTTTCGCGTCTTGCCTTTGTACCATCGGGCATAGTAACATTAACCCAACTATCATTCATGGCCAGCGGAGATTCACCGGTACCAGCGGGCTTATAGTTTTTCACTTCCGGCAGCATCAATGGCAAATCATTTTCCGACAGCCCGATGATTCTACCGTCCTCGGTATGCAGAATCGGGAACGGCTCTCCCCAGTACCGCTGCCTGCTGAAAAGCCAGTCCCGCAGTTTATAGTTAATCGCCTTTTTGCCAAGCCCCTCTTTTTCGAGCCTGTTTGTAATCTGCTCTTTGAATTCCGCTGTTGTCAGACCTGTAAATTCTCCGCTATTGACCGCCATGCCGTCACCGATGAAACAAAGTTTACCCCGCCTGACTAATTCCTGCTGTTCGGCATCCTGCGGCTCGACAACCTGTATTATGGGCAGATTGAATTTCTTTGCAAACTCGAAGTCGCGGTCGTCGTGCGCAGGCACCGCCATAATCGCACCTGTGCCGTAGCTTATCAGGACATAATCGCTTATCCAGATTGGAATTTTTTGGCCGTTGACGGGATTTATCGCATAAGCACCGGTAAATTCGCCTGTCTTTTCCTTTGCCAAATCCGTTCGGTCGAGGTCGCTTTTTCTTGCTGCCTCTTCACGGTATTTTCTTACTGCGTCTTTCTTATCTTTAGTTGTGATTATATCGACAAGCTTATGCTCAGGTGACAGCACCATATAAGTGGCACCGAAAAGCGTATCCGGCCTGGTCGTAAAAACACGAATCGTTTCACCAAAACCATCAACCTTAAAATCGACCTCCGCCCCGATACTTTTGCCGACCCAGTCGATTTGCAGTTTCTTTATCGATTCGGGCCAGTCCACCTCATTCAGGTCACTAACAAGTCTTTCGGCATATTTTGTAATTCGCAGCATCCACTGCCGCATCGGCTTTCTGATAACCGGATGTCCCCCGCGCTCGCTGATGCCGCCGACAACCTCCTCATTTGCCA
>JAPLMV010000049.1 GCA_026386835.1 Planctomycetota bacterium
AATTGCGTTGACGGGATGTAATAATGGGTATCCTCCTTTACATAATGCGGTTTCCTGGGGTGACAAAAAGGCCGTCGAACGCCTGCTCGCCAAAGGAGCGGATGTAAATGCTAAAGCAACGATAGTAATAACTGCGTTCGGCAGCCGGAATCGAGCGTACGAAGAAATTACCCCTTTGCACTTAGCGACAGACAAAGGAAATAAGGAACTTGTTAAATTTCTTATTAGCCGTGGCGCAGATGTAAATGCTAAAATAACGACAATAATAAGTATTTGTGGCGGAAAACGAATGAGGGAAGAAATCACCCCCTTGCACCTTGCAGCCAGTAAAGGGTATGCAGATATTATCAAGATTCTCATAGCCAATGGCGCAGATGTGAACGCAAGAGGCTCTATTCAGGAAACTCCTTTGCACTATGCGATGGCAAACAATCGAAGAGAAGCTGCCAAAATTCTACTTGCAAACGGCGCTGATGTGAACGCCAAAGACCGTCACGGCTGGACTCCTCTTCATTTGGTTATAGAAACGCAAGAGACAATTGTAATCAAACACCTTTACACTATGCATGTTCTTTCAACAAAATATGCGGGGTCTGGAAGAACGAAAAAGAAGATATAGTAAAAATCCTCATTGCAAATGGAGCTGATGTGAATGCGAAAAATAATTATGGTCAAACTCCATTGGCGAAAGCAATTAGATCGCGGCATGAGAAAACTTTAAAATTACTCCGCGAGCACGGCGCATTTTAGAAAAGAGAAACGATTTAAGCAAGTCAAATATTTTATGAAAATTATTGAAAGGAGAAAAAATGTTTATCACACTATTAGCGGCAACTTTTGTTATTTCATTTGTCGTCTCGACAATCGTGGTTTTGTTTTTCAGCCGGCCGCTGGATAAAATTCTCGACCGCATCATCTCAGACCAGATAAGCAAAGCCTGGTTGAAATATCTTAAGTTCGCGATATATGTAACCGGTATTTCCAGCGGCGTAAGGATTTGGGACCTCGAAAAATATATTACAAAATCACAAAGTTATAAAGATGCCGAGATTGTCCAGTTGACCACAGAACGCTGGGTACTGGAAATTTATCGAGCGATAATTGGAACGCTTCAGGGTGTTGCATGGATGCTTCTGGTTTTCTTTGTTTTTGCGATTGTGGCCTATGTAATCGTCCGTGTATTTGAAATGAAAAGCAAGGCCAAAGATGCTTAACCGCAGTTGTTTTGAATCAGTCGAAAGCTATCTGGAATTTTACGGCCTGAATTTTAAAATCGGCAGCGTAGCTTGTGATTTTATTCCTTTCAAGTCGGACGGCTATGATTTGGCGGGCATTACTATTTTTAGTGTTATCATCAACATTGTCAGACCCCTGCTACATTTTCCCAGGAAGCAGAGAAATGGCAAATCAAAGAAAGCATAGGTTAAAAACGTAAACTAAAGTGCAAAATATAGAAAAGTTCTTTGAGATAATGGTTTAGATATTAATAGTATATATAGAAAACACATTAGGAGATTTTGTATGGACAGGGAATTAAAAATTACAAGTGTGTCATTTATTTTGGTCATCGTTGGCCTTCTCGCCATGCTGGTTGGAGCCATTGACCCGCTTGAGGGATCATTCATCATCCTCCCAGGCAGCGGCATAGCTACTCTCGGAGCGTTTCTCGGCAAGAGCAGACACCGCATACTTTTGTACTGGGCTTTCGTTCTGATAGCGGCTGGTGTTGGAGCAATGGTCGTATTGAGCGTGTTGGGAGGCATTGGGGGCAGCTCCGGGCGTTCGATGTGGTGGGCACTTTTCATACTGCCCTATCCTGTCGGCTGGTTCATGGGTCTCGTCGGCATCATCTTGAGGTTGATTGAATTCTTCAAACGTCCCGCGAAGATAGGCAGTTGATTATAAGAGTTTCTTTTAATCGGGTCTTGACGGCAGGGGGAAAGGTGTGTAAACTTTTACAAATCGTAATTCACAGAAAACCCGCGCGTAAAATGCGGGTCGAAATATCATTGAAAAGAAAGGGAAATTTGGATGTTTACGACTATTGTGGATGTAAAAGCAAGAGAAATATTGGATTCACGCGGCAACCCGACCGTTGAAGTCGACGTGCTGCTTGATGACGGCTCGTTCGGCAGAGCGGCTGTGCCTTCCGGCGCAAGCACAGGCGCTCATGAGGCAGTCGAGCTTCGCGACACAAAGGCAAAACGCTATATGGGCAAGGGCGTCGAAAGTGCAGTAAAAAATGTAAACGATATTATCGCCTGTGAAGTTGCCGGAATGGATGCCACTGCACAGGAAGATGTTGACCAGTTGATGATTGAGCTGGACGGCACGGCCAATAAAGGAAAGCTCGGTGCAAATGCGATACTGGGCGTGTCGCTGGCTGTTGCAAAGGCAGCGGCGGATTCTGCCGGCCTGCCCCTGTACCGCTATCTCGGCGGGTGCAATGCAAATATACTGCCTGTCCCGATGATGAATATCCTCAACGGCGGAAAGCATGCCGACAACAATGTCGACTTCCAGGAATTTATGATTATGCCGAAAGGCGCCGAAAGCTTCCCAGAGGCGCTGCGGATGGGAGCCGAGACTTTCCATACGCTAAAAAAGGTATTGGCCTCAAAGGGCTATTCCACTTCGGTCGGCGATGAGGGCGGCTTTGCACCAAGTTTGAAAAGCAACGAAGAGGCACTGGAAGTGATTATGGACGCTATCAAAAAAGCCGGCTACAAGCCCGGTAAAGATATTGCGATAGCGCTCGACCCCGCCTCAACAGAAATGTTCGACGAGAAGACCAAAACCTACAGTTTCTTCAAGTCGGCCCCGAAGAAAAAAGTTTCCAGCGACGAGATGATAAAGCACTGGGAAAAATGGGCTGATAGGTATCCGATAATTTCCATCGAGGACGGCCTTGCCGAAGACGACTGGGCCGGCTGGGCAAAACTAACAAAGACACTCGGCGACCGCATTCAATTAGTCGGCGATGATTTGTTCGTAACAAACACCAAACGCCTTGAAAAAGGCATCGAACAAAATAGTGCAAATTCAATATTGATTAAACTCAATCAGATTGGTACTCTTACGGAAACGTTTGAGGCGATTAATATGGCAAAGCGGGCCGGCTGGACCGCTGTTATCAGCCACAGAAGCGGCGAGACCGAAGACAGCACAATTGCTGATTTAGCCGTTGCTGCGGGCGTTGGGCAGATTAAAACGGGTTCGGCCTGCAGAACCGACAGGATTTGCAAGTACAATCAGTTGCTGCGAATCAGCGAAGACCTCGGCTCGGCTGCCAGATATGCCGGCTTTATGTTTAAGTAAAAAATAAAATGGAATTCAAATCGGCAGGTGTGACATTTTCAACGGAGTGAAGATAATCGCACCTGCCGTATTTTTTGCAGCTAAAGTGTAAACCGGTAATTCTGTTATTTAGGGTAATGCCGATGCAGAGCACCCTGCGAGTGTTCGTTTTTATTGTTTTCTTCAGCATAGGCGCTGCGGCGCTGAGCATTTCCATTCTCTGCGACGAACTGCTGCGGTACTACCATGATAAGCAGGCTATGAATTCTGAAGAGGAATCAAGGGAAAGAACCAAATCACTAAGTGCCGACTATGATGTGCTGATTGAGCAGTTCAAAAAAGACCCGAATTTTATCGACCGCGTTGTTCCTGTTACGCTCGGTATTGAAGCCAACGAGCCGAACACAATCCACCCAAAGGCGACCGCTGAGCAACTGGCAGCCGCCAAAGAAGCGCTTACCACAGATGCGAATGATAAGACAACTGCGTTCCTCGTACCAGATTGGCTTAATCGTTGCAGCGAGCCGCGGCGAAGGGCGGTTTTATTTGTGACGGGGGCTGTTTTAATTCTTATTTCTTTTATGTATTTCGGCCCGGCACACCGGTCTCCATCGGTAAAGAATTGAATAAAAATAGGCAGCCAATTTATTTAAACCTCAGAAGATTCAGGCCTGTATCCTTGTCGAATTTTCTGCCTGCTTCGATTCCCTCAATTTCGATAATCGTAACTTCCAAAATAAGAAATATTTTTGCTCCGCCTCGCGGACAGCCGACAACCGCTTCATCGCCTTTGCCGATAGCGGTATGGATATGCAGTTTCGGGCCTTCGCTGTCGCAGTATATTGTTCCTACGCCGAGCACCTCGCCCGGGCCGGCAAAGTCTCTGTAATTGCCGACGATTTTTGGTTTTTCCTCTTTCGGCCCGACAACGACGCTGGCCTTTCTAAACCCCCCTGTAATAAGAACGGCAGCGGATTTGAGATTTTCTTTTTTGGCAAGAGTTTCGATGGCCTCGTAGAGGTCTTCGCCCTCAAATAATCTTGCAGCTATTATTCGCCCTGTTTTGCCGACAGAATATTCCATTTTTGGACCTACTTTGGAGTACCTTTGGATGACTTCTGATAACAGAAGACAGATTTTATTTTTAATTTTAGCTTAACCCAAGTGCGGACATCTGGCCTTGTATTAGAGCCAGTGTCTTTTCAAGGCGGGCATACTGGGCTGTTAACTGTTCCTGTTTTTTGGTCAATCGACCTTGTTCAGCATCAATTTTGTCCTGAAGCCCTTTTATGTTATCTTCCGCGCTGGCCTGGTCTATCTGAATGGAGCCGGTGGTGGTTTTGAGCATTTTACCAAGGGCATCCTCAATTGCACCGGTGAAACCCTGTTTTACGCGAACAGTTGAAGTGAAAGTACCGTTGGCGGTAAGGTCAACGCTCAATTGCATGCCATTCTCAGCATATACGGGTTCGCCGCTGCTGTTGAAGGCGTTGTTGCCGGTAACAATGTTTCCGCTGAATGTCGCAGTTCGCCAGGCCGATTCATTTGACTGTTTTATTCTTGCGCTTGTGATGACTCCGCCAGCTACCGTGACCTCAACATTATATTCACCAGCTGTGGTATATTTGCTGCTTGCGCCGTAGAACTTAACGGCGTTGCTTGTACTGCTGCCTGTTTTGGCGGCGCCGATTACGGCAAGAGTGCCCATATAGTCTTTGCTTATGGCTTCATCGAAGGCATTTGTATCAAGACTCAATAATCCATCCGAGCCAAGTTTTAAGCCGATTTGAGCCGGGTTAAGGAAGGTATCGATATCCTGCTGGAAGCCGCTGGTTTGAGCGATAAGCGGGGAGCGGAATTGACTTTTTATGGTCGAAACAACATAATCCCCCATCAGGACACCGCCTGTTTTTGTGGTGCTGTTGTAGCCGGTTTTTTCCTTAATATAGGTTACCGTCTCATTATAAGCTTTAATCATTGCATTGAGCTTGTCCTTGACTGAATCGATATCTCTTGTGAGGCTGACCTGGGCTGTGCCGGTATCATGGAGGTGAAGTGTCACGCCGTTAATAACATCATCTATCGTATTAGAGCTTTTGCTTATCCAGTCACCGGACGGATAGCCATCGACTCTTATTTTGCTGTCCTGTGCTGATTGCGTCTCAGTAAAGTCCGCAGAGGCAAACCCTGCAAGATTAGCTGTTGTGAGACCACCCTGCGTTGTTCTGCTGACAGCCGGAATATTGAAAGTCGATGAACCTGTGCCAGGGTCGTAGGTTAAGGCAAGTTCCATCAGGCTTGCGCCACTGGTATTGTCGGTCAAGCGGATTTCACCATTGACCAAAACTGCTGTGGCGGTGTCGCCAAAAGCGTCGTTGATTTCCGAAATGATGTGGCTGAGTTTAGTATTTGCATTTATGCTGTAGTCGATGCTGACTGCGGTGCCATCATGCTTTTTTCCGCTGATGGTAATATGCTCGGTGCCCATGAGCGTTCCAGTGAACTGGCCGAGGTCGGTAATTTTTGTGCTTAGCGTGGCGTTATCTCCGCCTGTCGTGAAAGAAGAACTGCTTTTCCAGACTTCCGTATTGCTTGGATTGACGGAAATCTGATAATCCGTACCGGCATCGTTGCCGCTGAGTACAAGATGATAAGCATCATTATAGTATAACAACCCGGCAGTTACACCGGGATTGTTTGCATCGTTATTTATCAAACCCACGAGGTCTTCGAGCGTTGTTGTCGCAGTGGTTGTCAGAGCGGTTTCCTTGTGATTATACGAGTAAATAAATGTGCCGGCGCCGACATAATCCTCTTTGTATTTGGTGCCGTTTGTGTGTACCCATCGCTCGGCATTTGCGAGCTGATTTATTTCTATGGAGTGATTGCCTTCGAAAGCGTTATAGGACGCTTCTGCGGTCAGTATGTCCGTGTTGCTCGAAGCGGTTGTGTTGCTCGAAGCGGCCTTAAAAGCCCTGAGCTGGTCGGAGTCGGAAAGCGCCTTAACGGA
>JAPLMV010000099.1 GCA_026386835.1 Planctomycetota bacterium
GACCGTGTGCACATCATTATGGGCAACCACGATACCGCTTTTATCAGCGATAGTCCCGTGATGAAGGACGGTCAGGAAATGAATCTCTCGATGTGTTCGGCACTGGACAGAGAATACCAGGCAAACAGTGCAGAAATTTTACTGGCAATAAAACAATTTCTGCTTTCCCAGCCGCTGGCAGTCAAATGTCAAAACAGAATCTGGTTGTCGCATTCGCTGCCGGACGACCGCCGCGGTGAGCAGTTCGATAGGCAGATTATGGATAGAAAATTGGAAGATGAAGACTGCAAAAGACCAGGCTCGGCTTATCTTTTTACCTGGGGCAGAAACCACAGCCAGTCCATCCTGAATAAAATGGCAGGGCTTCTGGATGCTGATATTTTCATTCTCGGGCATCAGACGCAAAAACAGGGCTGGGCTAAGGCAGGCGATAACCTTGTAATCATCGCTTCCGAACACAATCACGGATGTCTGCTGCCGATAGACCTGTCAAAATCTTATACCATTGACCAACTGATAGATTCTATAGTACCATTAGCATCTATACAGTAAATGTTTGATGATGTATTCAAATTTATAGGTACTCAAACGGTTAAAAGATTTGTCATATCTGCGAAAGACTTGTCATACCTGCGAAAGCAGGTATCCAGTAGTTTATATTATGGCATGGATTCCAGCTTTCGCTGGAATGACAATAAAAAATCGAATGTTAGTGGGTATTAGAACCGAATCAATAATCAATAGTCAATAATCAATAGTCAATATATGGTCTGGTATTATTATATAGCATGGGTTGCAATTCTATGGCAGGCGGTATTTCTGCTCCAGATGTGGAACAACTATCGCTATGCGATATCCAAATATAAAAAGGAACGAACATATCAGCCTCGCGTCGCCCTGTTCGTGCCGTGCAAGGGAAAAGACCCTGATTTCGAAAAGAACATCGCCTCATTTTTCAGTCAGGACTACCAGGACTATGTACTCTGGTTTGTTGTTGCCGACCAGGCCGACCCTGCTTACGGCGAACTGTGCAAATTAAAGGATAAACTAAGCAAAAGTTCAAAAGCCCGTGAGATACAGGTTCTTGTCGCAGGCCACAGTCAATCCTGCAGCCAGAAAATTCATAATTTACTTTACTGCTATCACCGAATACCGGCTGACATCGAAGTAATGGCTTTTGCCGATTCAGATATCTGCGTGCGAAACGACTGGCTCAGTCATTTGGTTTACCCTCTCAAGCAATCCAAAGTTGGAGCATCAAGCGGTTATCGCTGGTTTGTGCCGCAAAAAAACAATCTGCCCACGCTTGCCCTGTCGGCAATGAATGCCAAGGTCGCTCAACTGCTGGGCAATACACTTTTCAACCAGGCCTGGGGCGGTTCGATGGCGGTTCGAGTTGAGGTCTTTCGCGAACTGGGGCTGGATAAAATCTGGCCCGGAGCATTGAGCGATGATTTGTCGCTAAGCATCGCTGTAAAAAAAACAGGCAAACTTGTGCGCTTTGTCCCTGCCTGTCTGGTTGCCTCATACACAGAGACTACATGGCGGCAGCTCTTTGAATTTGCACGCAGGCAGTTTCTCATTACCCGCGTATGCGCCCCGAGGACATGGTGGCTTGGATTGTGCGGAACTTTATCTTCGGTGCTCGGAATCTGGGCAGGCGCCGCACTGGCGATTTACGCAGCAACAATCGGCGACAAACATATTATGCTTTTTTCGGTTGTGCCTGTTGTATTTTTCATAAGCCAGCTTACAAGAGCACTGCTTCGTCAGAAAATGATTAGTAAATTGCTCGAAAAAGACTATAGCCGCATGAAAGCCGCCGCTGCTGCCGACATATTTTTCTTCTGGATATGGTCGTTTTTAATGCTTGTCTTTATTATCTCTTCGGCTTTCGGCAGAACTATCACCTGGCGGGGAATACGCTATAAACTCCTTAGCCCCACGGAAACAATCGTCGTTCGTGAATCGTGAATCGCAATCTTGGTAGGGTGAGGTTTACCCCACCGGTTTCCTTATTTTTGCGAATTTGCATCCTGTGGTGTTATCGGCTCTGCCTTTTTGCCTTTCAGATGACATACAACACCTATCAGGAAAAACAGTCCGGCAAATGCAATACAAATAAAAGAGGCGGTCGTGGCAACTTGAAGCCAGCCGAAGGCTTTATCTAATAATTGACTTTTTGCTGATTCGTCCACGTGTTCAAGAACAGAAGTGATATGTTTCATTTCCCTGAGGTAAAACCACCAAATCAATGAAACGCTAATTACTGCGGCACCTGAAAGCCAGAAACTTAAGCCAGCATATCGAGACCATTTTCGAGCTTTTGGTGAAGGGTGTATAAGCTCAGACAAGTCGGTAACAATTTGCCAATGACCCAGCAGGCGACAAAATATCGGCCAAACAACAAACCAGCAAATAGCTATTACTACAATAATCCTAACCCATTCTGAACTAAATCCCCAGTACAGCGTGCTTACTATCAACGCACCACAAAACAGACCGTACAGAGATGCAATGAAAAGGCCGTTAGAGAGCTTCAGGTCGGAGCCACGGTTTCTGCATCGAAACAGTCCCAACTGCCATTGTTTGAAATTTTGAGTTTTAGGAAATACACCTGCCCCACATTTTGGGCAACTGAAACATAATATTTTTTTCACCGCAAAATTTAAAATATGCGATGCCATAATAATAAACCTTTCAAGCCTATTTTTAAACTCGACATCTCCCATATCAAAAGCTTGGTTACGCAACCAAGCCTTCCAATTCTGCAATAATATCAAAATCTGCCTCGAATTGCCTTTTATTTTTCAACATTTCCTATCTGTCACGAATCACGAGATGTGAGATACGAGATGCGAGCGACTATTCCATATCGGCAATATCATTTTCGGGTTTGCCGACAAGATATATCCTGTTTTTGCCGCTGCGTTTGGCATCCAAAAGAGCTTTGTCGGCCTGGTCAAAAAGTTCATCCACTGTTGAGCCGTCCCTCGGGAAGCTTGCCAGCCCGCCGCTTATTGTCAGAACGCCGCGACCCTGCGGACCAAGCAGTGGAAACTGGGCTTTGCTCAATTCTTTTCTAAGTCGATTTGCTATAAATATCGCTTCTTTGGGGTGGTCTGCTGCCGAACGTCTCTCGGCTTCGGTGTCGGCAGGTTTTCGATGCGGGTCATCCCAGAAAATTACGGCAAATTCATCGCCGCCCACCCTGCCGACGATATCGTGACATCGGCAGCAATGCCTCATCAGAATAGCCGCCTGTCTTAAAATATCATCGCCAGCCGAATGGCCATAAACATCGTTATAATGCTTGAAATCATCAATATCGAATATAAGCAGCGTAACCCTGCCGGTTTGTTTTCGTGCATGTTCTATAATCTGCCGAGAGAATTCCCAGATGTACCTTCTGTTTTTCAGCCCCGTCAGTTCATCGGTTGTGGCCAGCTTCTCAAGCTCTTGTATTTCCGTCGTTCGTCGCTCGTCGCTCGTCGCTCGTGATTCGAGATACGAGATACGAGATACGAGATACGAAAAATTAGTGGGACAAATCAGATAGTCGTCTGCCATGCCGCCGTTGGAGGCGCTTCCGACAAGCTGCCTGGCTGCCGGCTCCTGATACATTTGTGCCAGAAGAATAATCTTTGCCCGCCGAGACCCGCTGTTTGCAGTTCTTAAGGCTTCGATAGCAGAACTTAATTTAGCAGACGAGCCGCTCATCGCAACAGCAATTAGGTCGAAATCTCCACCCCCTGCCGTCTCGATTCCATCAAGAATGTTACTGCGGATTTCCACACCGAGTCCGCAGATATCCTGTCCATCGGAAAAAAGCTTTTCTGCATCGCCTATAAGCAGAATTTTGGGTTTGTCCGCATCGGATAAAAAATCAATGTTTTTCATAGCTTTGTCTCCTCGTTGCCAAGCAGTGCGTCCATCTCGTCATCACTAAGCCGTATATCACGGTTCATTACCAACGGCTTGCCCCTCGAAGCTGCGACTGACGTGTCCCTGGTCTGGAGCAATCTTGCCAGGACATCCTCAATCTCCGCAGAATCATTTATAACAAAAGCATTCGTACCTATCATCGACAGACTTCGCAGATACTGCCTGGCTGAATTTGTTTCCGTAAGACAGCAGCACCATGCCTTTTTTTTGCCTGATATATGGAAAAAACGTCCGTTTTCCCTGCTAAGCTGCTCTATTCGACCGACAATCAGAACATTTCCATTTGTTTTCATCAACCGGCTTACCGCCTGATAAACATCTGGGCAGACAGAAAATTCAAGTTCATAATTTCCAAGCACATTTGTACTGTGCCGGACAAATTCGTCGCTCAAATTCCCTACTACTATCGCCTGCATCTGCATATTGAAGTTGAATTTTGCCATCCTCGCCCACTTTTTGTATCTCTTTGTTTCGTATCTGGCCGTTCGTAGCCTCGATTTCAGGATAGCGAACCATTAAATTATCGGACTTTAGGATAACACAACCTGCCAAAAAAGTCAAACCTAAATCACAGTGCTGAACTTAAATGGGGCTACTGTGCCGTTGGAAGATTTTCGAGGTTCTTTTTGACCTGTTCGGAATAAAAACTTGTTGGGTAGAGCTTAAGGAAATCGGACAATGTTGCTTTTGCATCAAAAAGGCACTTTTTCTTCTGCTCCGGATTGGTATCGCTCTGCTGACGCCACAAACGAATCTTCAAAAGTCCAAGTTCATAAAGGGCATTAATCCCGCCGTCGGTGTTTTGGTATTTCTTATGCAGTTCGCTTAATTTGTCGGCCTGCAGCTGGTCATCGTCAACCAGTTCAGCCTGTGCCAGCAAAATATTATCACGAAGTGGGTCGTTTTCCGGCATTTTTTCGAGCAGCTCATTAAGCCGCCCTGCGTAGTCTTCACTATTAGGATTGAGCATAACAAAGCTTGCCAGTCGCCTGCCTGAATCTTCCTTTGCCGTACGGTTTTGGGGGCTTATCAACATTCGCAGTTGATTAAGCCCTCTTTGAAGTTCAACCAGCTTGGAGGCTGTAATCACTGAAGCAGGCGGCGACCTAAACTGGCTGAATAAACCTTCGCCGGCAGGTTGTTCCTTTTCCAATAGTTTAAGCCGCTCTGCGAGCATAGTCTCAGCTTCAGCAAGCAGCTTGTCAGCCTGTTCAAATCTGCCCTGCCCTGCCCAGTGTCTTGCAATTCGACATCTTGCCTCAAGCGATTCTGGACTTTGTCCAAAACCGCTGTAGAGCTGATACCAAATCTCGCGGCTTCGCTCAAAAGGATAATCGCTGTAAAACTCCAGCATCTCTTTTTGTTCCAGTGCCCTGATGTTGGGGCTGTATTCATTCAGAAGTGCCTTGAAGTAAAGCGTTATCGGCATCCGAGGGCTTTTGGGCCTTCGAGTAATAAACGAATCATACTGCCCGAGCAGCCAGGCACGCCTGGCCTGGTAATTTAATTCCGAAGGGACTCTCAACCAACTCGGCCAGCGACCCTGACTCAACTGCATCTGAATCTCCTTCTTAAGCTCGGCTCGCAGAAGTATCGGCTCGCTCGGATAGAAAAACTCCTCAAGGTATTTTTTTACAGCAGGGCTTTTAATTGTCTGATCCAAAATTTCAATGATGCTGTGATTATGAAATTCGGCTGCCTGTTCAGGATTGTTCTTGGCTACATAGAGCTGATAATCCAACTCGTCAAAACCTACCTTTTTCTGGAAAACAAGGCCTGCAATCAAAAGCGATGCTGCGGTAACCGTCCACACTAATCCCGGGCGATAACGGGTAAAATGACCCATGCCAAGAACTAATCCCGCTATTGCAAGCCCGACAAGCCAGGCACAAACCCAAGGCGTAAATGAAAATCCCCATTTAATCGGCTCGACACCCCGAATCCCGCCGTAATAACCTAAGTAAATAAGTTGTGGTGCGGTACACAAAACCACTGCAATAAACCGTGAGCGGAAGCGAAGCGGACGACAGGCCACCGCAATACAGCTTATCAATAAGCTAAGCGCAAGGCCCGGCAGGTTCGCCAAAAATGTCACAGCCAATATAAAAGGCACGCTGTAGCTGAAGCTCATAAGCTGCGATGTCAGAATGGGTGCTATCAGCATAATTCCCATAATCAGCCCAAGGACAAGAATTTGCCAGGGATACTCAAATATACTCAAGCCGCTTGTTGTAAACTTGCTTAAATGCCACATCCTCGGAGAAAGCATCATATCGACGCTGAAAGACCATAAAAAGCCGGTAAGTATCTTCGACCACAGTACGCAGGCTGACCCGAAGATAGCCACAGAAAGCAACCAGCACCACTGGACATTTTCATGGCTGTAATGCAGCGTAGGCCCAAGAGCCAGAAACGACCTTGAAGTTACTATTGGCGTTTTTTCGTTCTGTTTTTCTTCCATAAAGTGATTTGGCAAGTGCATAAGTCTTGTACACTTATTATTTCTGGCTTATGACTTGTGCGCTGTATTATACCAGCATACAAAGACCGGCGATAGCGAAAATAAGCCTAATTGCCTGCCAAAAATTATATAGTAATTTAGGTAAAATACCCTCGCAAAGGGCTTCTTCCCATGGCACAAGTTGCTCAGAATTCATGAAAACGGCGACGCTCACTCTCGAGAAAACCGCAGCGGTTTTCCGAGTAGAGTGCTGCGCATGGTTCGCTTTCATTTCTTCTGTTTGTAAGGGAAAGTAACCCGGCAGGCAGGGGAAAGTAATTTGAGGGTTGAAAAGAGGTGCGGTTATTGGTAATATCCTTTCTCTTTTTTAGAGAATGAATAATGGCAAAAAGCTTTGATAAGCATATACTGAAAAATGGAATGGTAATTATCGGCGAGCCGATGAAGGCGGTCGGGTCGGCGGCGTTTGATTTTATGATGCCGTGCGGTGCGGCGATTTTTCCCCAAGGATGCTGCGGGGCTGGGAGCGTTATTGAAGACTGGATTTTCAGGGGGGCTGGGAAGCGAAACAGCAGGCAGCTTTGCGATATGATGGACGGGCTTGGTCTGCACCGGTCAACTTCCGTGGGCAGTTCTCATCTTTCGGCAGGAGCGGTACTCGAATCGAGCAATTTGGAGCAGGCGCTGGAATTATATGCCGACGTGATACTCAGGCCAACTCTGCAGCAAGAGCAGTTTGAATTGGCAAGGCAGTTGGCAATCGATGAGGTCAAGGCATTGGACGACGACCCGAGACAAAAGGTGATGCTGAAACTTCGTGAGCAGTTTTATCCAAGCCCGCTTGGTCGCAATGTCGTTGGTGAAATCGAGGAATTAAAATCGCTGACGGCTGAAAAAACAAAACAAATTATTAAAGAGAATTTTAATCTGTCGCAAACGATTTTTGCGATGGCGGGTAAGTATGACTTCGATGCCGTCTGTCGGCAGATGGAGAAACTGTTTGAGGCAAATACCAGGGAGGCTGCGCCACCGTTCAAAATCGGTGTCGGCGGGAAAAAATATACGCATATACATAATGACGGCGCACAAGTGCATATCGCCCTGATGACAGAGACGGTCAAGCCGACAGATAAGGATTATTATAATGCCAGGGTGGCGGTATCGGTGCTTTCGGGCGGGATGAGCGCAAGATTGTTTACGGAGGTCAGAGAAAAACGCGGATTGTGTTATGCGGTGTCGGCGAGGTATCACTGTTTAAAGGATGCTGCGGGTATAATGTGTTATGCAGGCACAACGCCGGAAAAGGCGCAGGAAACGATTGATGTAGTAATTGCGGAGTTCAATCGCCTTGGGGATGGTATAAGTGAGGAAGAAATCCAGCGTGCCAAGGTCGGGCTTAAGAGCGCAGTTATTATGCAAAGCGAATCCTCAAGCAGCAGGGCTGGCGGTATCGCCGACGACTACTATATTTTAGGCAAGGTTCGAAGTCTCGATGAAATCAAACGCAAAATAGATGCAGCGAGCGTAGATTCGGTGCTGCAATTTCTGCGAGCCAATAAGTTCAGGGATTTTACGGTTGTAACGATTGGGCCGAAAAAGATAAAACATGGAATTTAAGAAAAATATATTGCCGAACGGGCTGTCGATAATAGGTGAGGTCAATAAATCCGCGAAATCGGCGGCGGTGGGGTTTTTTGTCAGGACCGGCTCACGCGATGAAAGCAAAGAGGTGAACGGCGTATCGCATTTTCTTGAGCACATGATGTTCAAGGGGACGAAAAGATTAAGTTCCTTTGAGGTCAATGAGGCATTCGACCGGACAGGTGCGCAATTCAACGCATTTACCAGCGAAGAAAATACGGTTTATTATGCTGCTGTGCTGCCGGAATACTTGATTGAAGTAATAAACCTGTGGATTGAATTGATGAGGCCGGCACTTAGGGATGAAGATTTCAATATCGAAAAGAACGTAATCAAAGAAGAAATCGCGATGTATAAGGACTTGCCCGGCCACGATATTCTGGAAAAGTGCAGGAAGCTTTACTTTGGGGATGGCCCCTGCGGGAACAGCGTTCTCGGCAGCGATGAAAGCATAAATGATTTGACTGCCGAGCAGATGCGCGGGTATTTCGCCAGCCGTTACGCACCGAACAATATGGTCTTTGCATGTGCGGGCAATTTCCAGTGGGGCAAAATTTGCTCAACGGTTGAACAGGGCTGCACCAAATGGGAAAAGCAGCCGGCAGAGAGAAAACTCGAAGATTATCTCGGCAGGATAAAGAAAGAGCGAATTGAAAAAGCGAATTTATCGCGCGAGCATATATGCCTTATATCTCCTGCGGTGTCGGCGCAGGATAAGAGGCGCTTTGCAGCGGCGATTCTGGCGACTATTGTCGGCGACGATGTGGGGTCGAGATTTTTCTGGGAGCTGGTTGATAAGGCGATTGCGGAAACGGCATCGCTGCAGTTTTCGCCGATGGATGGAACTGGGGCATTTTACACTTATATAAGCTGTGACAACCAAAATGTTCCGATGGTGCTCGATGCCGTAAAACATATTTTTGAGAGCTTGTGCCGTAGCGGCGTAACTGAAGAGGAGATGCGAACAGCCAAAAACAAGATTCTCAGCGCCCTTGTTATCAAGAACGAGCTGCCGATGGGTCGGCTGGTCGATTTGGGTTTTAACTGGGTGTATTCGCAGCAGTACCGCACTATCGAAGACGATATTAATGCGATTAAGGGGGTTACGATAGATGAAGTTTGTTCGCTGGCAAAAGAGCTTAAGCCGGGCCAATTTACCCAGCTTTCGATGGGCCCTGCAAAATAAACCACAAAAACACTCTTCATTCCGCAATTTTGCCCCACATCGCCACGTGGCACGGCTTGAGCAAAGCGTTATCGTGGTTCTTTTTTAAAGGGTTCGCTTTGGGTACGGATCAATTACCTGGATTTCCGTACAGCATTTTTTGGCTATGAAGTTCATTATCTCAGATTCTTTTTTCCAATTTAAATTGTAATTACTATGGTCAAACGAAAATACATATCCGTTATCGAAGACAATCTCATGGTATCGTCTTCTTATAATCTCGCCTTTTCCATTTTTCTGTGATTTAACCAGCTTGAGTTCCATTACTTTGTCGTAAGGGTACACCGTTTCACCAAAGCCCATGAACTTGTTAATTGCAATCTCATTGTCTGTTACTTTGGCGTAATAATCAAAAAGAAAAGGCAAAACAATGCAATTGGCTCCTATTTTGAAATGATCGCTTGCCATAAAGCTGCTTCCCATAACTTCCATCCTTTAATTTCATGTAAACCTCAAGTTCATCGCACTTTTGCTTTCCCAGCAGCCGTCTGAAAATAAAATTCATCGGGATAACCGAAAGAACAATCGCCGGAAAAAAAATAGGTACAAACCAAATAATTAATGATGGGAGCATCAAATATCGATATGGTTGACTATCGAAATAGTGCCTGACCGAAGCACCCCACGAACATAGCAGCATTAACAGGCCTGTTATTAAAAAAATAAAAAACAACATTGACAATCTTGCTGCCGGTTCCCATTTGCGATACTTTTCTTTTAGCTCATCAAAATTGAGGCTGTTTGCTGCTGCTAAAGCCCGAACTCGCTCTTCTTGTTTGGTCAACCGATTCTTTCTTTCAAAGAAACCTATCCATTTTGATTTTGTGATTTCAATTCTACCCAGGTTTCCGATAATTATCAGTGTAAGGAAATAATACAGGCCAATAGGCTTAAGCATTGTCATATTTGCATTTGCAGCCCCGAATTTCCATCCCATAACTGCATACTGGCACAGGACTATCGCACAAATTGAATATACAAGATACCATGATAGACTTTCGACCCTTATTTTTTGTTCATTGTTGAACTCCGAAACATTCAGCGCATTTTTTATTATGATGCTGAATTTGTTTATCGCTATGGCAAGGATAAGTATGGATAGCATTTTAACCTGCGGCGGCAGGCCTTTGACCATCAGGAAAAAATCAAATAAACCGTGTACGACGACCGCCGTAAGAAATGACAACCCAAAGTACAGCATCTTGTGCTGGTTGTTTTTTCTGTATCTCGAATAGAATAATCCATACACTGCAAAAGTGGTCATCGACATATGCAACAGCACCGACATTAAGGCTCTGCCTGTAACAGCCCGCAATCCCGGGTCCTGAAAATAAAGAAGATTCTCCATAAAGGCAAAACCAAGTGCTGATACGGATGCGTAGATTACATAATCGATTGATTCATTTATCTGGCGTGTAAATCTCAGTATCAGCAGAAACGGAATTATCTTGACGGTCTCTTCGATTAGACCAATCCCAAAAAAGCAATAAAGCAGGTCATTGATGATATGCCCGTTTAATTCAAATCGTAAGCCATAGTCGAATATATCATAAAAGACCCTGCATATGGCCGCAAAGAACATGCCCCCTAATAGAGTTATTAACAAATAGCTCTGTTTCTCAGAATCGAAAATATCTATCCTTCTTAGATAATTGAACCACACAACCAGAATTAACCCCGCTGCCGCAAAACCGAAACTCGTCACATAGCCATAGTTAAAGAAATCTGCAATGTAACTTAACGTTTGTCCGCTCTTGAGATTGACGAGTCTAATAATGCGATATGGAATAAAAATTTTTATTTTCTGGTCAGAGATTAGTTCTTTCAATTTGCTGAAATCACGTTCTTCATAGAGCACTTGTGCAAGATTCGAATATGCTCCCTCTATGTTGCCTTTGATTTCAATTTCTTTGTAAAAATATCTCTTCGCTTTTTCTCGGTCGCCGGACTTAAGATACGCATAGCCGATTGAGTTATTCAAATACGGTAGGTTGCCGTCTTTGACTTGGTTAAAATTGGCAAAGGCGTTCTTGAAATCATCCCTTATGGAATAAAAGTATCCAAGCCCATAATATCCGATGTTCGAGACCTTGACATCCTTATCCAGAGAGTATTTTACATACTCTGACTTTACCGCATCGAGACTGTCATCATAGTTATCACTGCGACCAAGATTCAAAGAGCTATGGATGTATTCTCTATGGTATTCGAGATTGAAAAAATCTTTCTGGATTAGTTTTTCATACTCTTTGCAGACAACATTATAATTGCCTGAAGCTTTGGCCTTGCGAATAGTGTCTAACGGTTTGCCATCTTTGGATCCTTGAAAAACCAAATTAACGAGCAATATCACCAAAACTGCCGGAAGGACAATTTTCAAAATGATATTTTTAACGAAACTGTTTTTGTCAGTTCTTTCTCTTAAGGAACCACTATTGGCTTTAATGTCGCTATCATTGATGGTCATGATCACATTTTATCATGACCATGTTCTGCCGCAAGCTCAATCCGACACCTTAAGCCCTGCACCGTTAGTCGGGAGTACGGCCACCTTGTTACCCATGCAGATTCTTTTTTTACAAATCTGCGTAACCAGCGAAACTTGTCCGCCTTTTATCCGCCTCTGGCGGACTGGCGGATCTGTGTCAAAAATTCTTTCGTCCCAATTCGCGAAAATTCGTGGTTAGAGTTTTCTCTGCGAGTTCGGCGTTCTCGGCGGTTAAAAATCTACGTCTAAAAATTCTTCGTGTCTTCGGACCTTCGTGGTGGAAAGTCTTTCCTATTTTAACACAGGTGGTCTTTTTTAAACAGGGGTGTAAAAAAGCTGACTTTTTTTGTAAAAAAATGTAAAAAAGTGTTAAAAAGTGAACGATTTTTGTCAAAAAATGCTCAATTCATGTCAATTTTTGTCATTTTTTGCAAGCCCCAAAATTCACCTTAACTACTTACCTGCTAACGACTAACGACAATTTTCCTGAAAAATCTTGCCCATCTTACCAAATAAGGACTTACGCAATACTCAATACGCACAACGCAATACAAGATACGAGCGACGAGATACTTGATTATGCACATCAATTGCGTTATAATAGAAGCGGTTTTAAGGAGGTTACGGTGGTGGCTAAAGCCGATTATAACGAACAATTTGATGACGATATACTGCAGAGCAAGGCGGATGTTCTCCGTGCCAAAGACATACTGCCGCCATACCGCGATAAACCGCCGCAAAAAGACGCAGCAACGAATCCTTCTGAAAAAATGGAAATACCGAAATTCGACCTTGCGGAAGAGATAATGGCTGAGCATCGAAAAGTTACAGCGGTAAAAAGGAAGTCGCCAGGCCAAAAAACAGAACCCAAAGTACAAAAACCAGTTGGTGTAGCAGCCAGACATACCATTTTGCCGGGGCAGATTTCATCAAGGCAGATGCAAATCATTTCTGAAATTGTGGCAAGAGATATCGAAAGACTGTGCAAAAGCATATCGCAAAGTCAAACGATGATGCATTAAGACTGTTTCGGCAGGGATGTTTATTATATCCTGATATGACACAAGACAGCCAGCGACCAGAGTAAATCCTTTTTGGCAACGACCTTAGTCTCGTATTTTTCATTTATTGGTATGAGGTGGACGCTGTCGCCGCTTATTCTTATCAGCTTGCAGGTAACACCGATTTGATTTGCCAAATGTGCTATGCTGACTTGCCCCGGCACAGCCGGCACCGACGGACTTAATATCACGATATCGCCATCGTTTATTCTCGGCGACATACTATCGCCGTCTATCTGCAGGGCAAAACTGTCGGGAAACATCCTGAAAATCTCTTCGCACTGCACAAATTCAGTTATATCCTCAGCACCCTCTCCACAGAGTTGAATCAAATTAACCTGAGAAATTTTCAAGCCTTCAAACATCGCCTTTGTCTGCAAATCAATCGACACGACCCCCTCTGCAGAGCGAATTATTTCACTGCCGATGTGCTTTTTAACCAGTTCATCAAGTTCGGTAACGGCCGTGCTCGAATTTGGGAGAATTTCATTATCCCAGAAATGAACAATGCCTGCTGCGGTTCTGCCGAGGACCGGTATCCAGCCGGGGCGATTGGGTTTTGCGGGTGGTTTGCCCGGCTGAACCGCTATTTCGCGTAAAAAGCTATTTTTAAAACCCTTTTTTTCGCATAACAGTTGAATGAAAGCCAGTATCGGCGAGGTCATTTCGGGGTTTTCGGTTAACAATGCGTCCAATTTTCGCAAAAGCGAAGTATTTTGGCCAAAAGGATTTTTAATCTCGTTAGCAGAGCCGGTCAAAAGCCATTCCAAATCGGCACCGGTAACCTGGCAAATTTTGAGCAATATTTCTATGGGTGGAATACGGTCGCTTTCGTAATAGCTGTAAGTAGAAGGACTTATGTTCAGCGCTTCGGCAAATTTGCTTTTGCCCCGCCGGCCTGCATATTGGTCACGCAATTGCCGAATCCGCTCAATTATCGCTTTTGCGTCTATATTTTCCATAAATTTTATGCAAATGCGAATAATTTACTTGCAATAATTCGCATTTGCGTTAATATTAAGGCGATTAGGCAGAGAAAAACTTACAAGAATTTATGTTTTTTTAACAAATATGAATAAAAATA
>JAPLMV010000266.1 GCA_026386835.1 Planctomycetota bacterium
GAAATAATCTATTGCCGAAAGTGTTACTCCCGCCGTGCTCGGCGTCCCGGGGCCCGGTGATATCACAAGCAGGTCTGGCTCGAATCTTTTTGCTATCGCCGCCAGTTCTTCCAGCTTCGTATCCGCACGGTAAACCTTCGCTTCACACGCTCTTTTGCAGAAATCATCCACCAGATTGTACGTGAACGAATCAAAATTATCGATAAACAAAACTTTTCTGTTTTTACTTTCCATAATATTTTTCCTTTATCGCTTTTAGGCACGACCTTGCCTTATGCTCGGTTTCCTCGAACTCAGTTTTTGGTACGCTGTCGTGTACGATGCCTCCGCCTGCCCTGATATAAGCCGTATGGTCTTTTACCTGTAGACTTCTTATTGTAATACAACTGTCGAACTGCCCATCCACAGTGAGGTACATTACCGCACCGCCGTAATATCCCCGCTTATTTTTTTCAAGTTCACGTATAATCTTCATCGCTTCTATTTTCGGCGCCCCTGTCAATGTCCCCATATTCATCGTCGCAAGATATGCATTTAACGCATCGCAATCCTCTCTCAGCTCGCCTTTTACATTGCTTACAAGATGCTGCACCGATTCGTATTTTTCAACGGTCAAAAGTTCCGTAACAATCCTGCTGCCGGGCCTGGCCACCCTGGCGACGTCGTTTCTGGCCAAATCCACCAGCATTATATGCTCGGCCAGTTCCTTTCTGTCTAACTTTAATTCCGCTTCATATCTGTAGTCGATATCCCTGTCAATTTTGCCGTCAATCCTGCCGCGGGGCTTTGTCCCGGCTATCGGCCTTATTTCAACAATAGGATTTTCAATGCCGCTTACACGAAGGTTCAATTCGGGGCTCGAACCCATCAGTACCGTGTTCGGCGTATTGAGATAAAACATATAAGGAGAGGGATTTAACTGCCTCAACCGTTTGTAAACATCCAGCGGCTCATCAGGACACGGCTCAATCTTTGTCCTGCTCAGCACTACCTGGAATATGTCGCCGTCAATGATATGCTTCTTGGCCTTTTTTACCATTTCCTCATATTCCTGCTGATTTGTATCTGTCGATGGTTCCGGCAGGGGGCCTGAATATTTTTCACCGCTCGGCGCATCGAATCTTGCGATATTCGAATAATAATCGAAACATTCCTGTGCCTCTGAAATCGCATTCTCGCCGTTTTTGTCTGTAACTATGCAGTTGACTACCACATAAGCACTTTTTTGTTCATGGTCAACTATGAAAATATTATCCGCAAAATAAAGCTCATAGTCCGGATTACCAAGCAGGTTGGCTTTATTTTTCGGAAGTTTCTCGAACTGGTCTATGAAGTCGTAACTCAATGCCCCCAAAAGCCCGCACGTCACTCTAAATGGTTTGCTTGCCAGCTTAAACGCAAACGCAACCGCCCGAAGCACATCCATCTGATTTGTGGTTTTCAGCCGGCTCTGTTCGTCCAAAACGCCCTGGTTTTTTTTGATTGTGCCGGTGATTTCATTTGCACCAAAATTTATGGTTTCACAGAAATTAAACCTTCCCTGCGTCGAAAGGTATTTCAGCATCCTTTGACCGGTTTTGTTTAAGGCCTTAATCAGAAAATCCCTTCCCGTTCCGGTCAGATACAATGACGGCCTTGACGTTCCGAAACTAAGTGCCTTTGTTCCCGCCAGATATTCTCTCGATTCGAACAGGCAGCAGTTTTTTGCCCTGCCATAGTTGCTGATTTTAGCGAAAAACTCCATCGGGTCGGCAATCTCCGCCTGTTTTACAATTGGTATAATCTGACCCGGCCTGGCTGCCTTGATTATCTGTTTATAGTCTTCCATTATATATATTCCCCTTAATTCTTTTAACTTTCACATAAATTTCACAAAATGCCAATAAAAAAAGCGGCCTGTTGTTTTTTTTCCAACAGGCCGCTTATAAAATCTTACTCTATTATTATTTTTTTACAGCAAATTACTCTTTGCCTGCCGGATTATTTCCACAGGCCGCCACCAACCCTGAACATTTTGCTTTTTACAAACTTTTATCATTATTATATTATTGTATCATGACTTTCAAATTTTGTCAAGAGACAAAATGGCAAATTATTAAAAAAATAATTTAGTCCCATATAAACCCTGCAAAATGTGTTCAAAAAAGATTTGTCATACCTGCGAAAGCAGGTATCCAGCAGTTTATATTACGGTCTGGATTCCAGCTTTCGCTGGAATGACAATACAAAATCAAATGTTATTGGGTACTATTCCTGTGTCATAGCAGCGATCCATCCTGCTCGATATTTTTATGAAATGACATCGCCTTATATAAATTTGACTCCCATTTTTGCCTGTTATAGATAATGAAACTTATTACCTCTCCGCTTTCAAGCTCGATAGGGTAAATATTGGAAATTATTCTTTCTTCCTGTTTCATATCCTCTTGCTCATTGGTGATTACCAATAAATCGTAATCTGAGTAGTTTTTTGCATCCCCTCTTGCCCGCGAGCCGTATAAAATTGATCTGAACCAGTACAACAGTACAGCTCACGTATAGAATAAATACCATACAAAATAAATTGCAAAGACCACTCCTGCAATTGATGCAAGTAGTATGATTATGGCAAGCATTCTTTAGTATTGTTGCAAAAAAAATATCCATGGCTTTCTCCTGCTATTGTTCGCCTCCATTAGCACGTAGAACCTGTGCAACCTTATGCCTGTGAAACTCCTGGAAATGGTTTCGCAAGTGCTGCACCCAAAGGAGTCTTGCCACTTTTGTCCCTGGCATTAACATTGGCTCCATGTTGAATAAGTAGTTCTGCGATTTTAGGACAACCTTGATATGCTGCCTTATGTAACAACGTTGTGCCGACCTTATTCTTAAAATTGACATCAGCACCATACCTAATCAAAAGTTCTGCTGCATCAGAATTGCCAACGTGGATTGCTAAACCAAGAGGCGGAGAACCAATGTTGTCCACCACATTAACGGATGCTTTTGTATCTAACAGCAAATTCACCATTTCTTTTTGGTTTGATTTCGCATCAATCGCAAAATATAAAGTTGTTTGACCTGTTTCGTACCTGGCCTCAATATCTGCACCCTGTTCGAGCAGGATTTTGGCCACATCTATGTGGCCATTTTGCACGGCTCTGTGTAAAGGTGTTCCACTTAAGGAGTCACGAGCATTAACATAGGCATTATTGTTTAAAAGTAATTTGACCGCTTCACAGTAACCCAGTTTAGCGGCTATATGTAATAGTGTTTGTCCATATTTATTTTGCCCAGTCTCTATATCGGTTCCTTGCTCAATAATACTTGTTGCTTTGGCGATGAAATCCTTTTCCGTCCCAGCCATCACTTCCGCCGATCTTTCTGACTGCGATTTCTCTGAAGAGGACTTGGGCTTATACATGGTGGAAAAAACCATATAACAAATAACCATTCCTATTATGACCACAAGCAAAAACATTAGGAGTACCGATCCCCTGTAAAAATAACGCGGTATTGTGTATGAGGAGAGTTTTAACGTCGGAATTTGTCCCATAAGGCCTCTTTTATAAATTTTATTTCTCTATCATATAATACACCATTCTCATACGGCATTGCATTATACCAAAATACAGGTTGAGCAATTACAAAATTGTTGTAAATCACACATCGACCAATTATCATATCCCCCATATCTGAATAAAGGAGTAATGTGAATGGCACAGGAATTAATCGGCATTATCGGCGGCACCGGCTTAGGCGACGCACTGGCTGAACACATCGATGATGCCCAGACCCACAGCATAGATACTCCCTTTGGCAAGCCCAGCACCGAAATCCTCGTCGGCACGTTCGGCCAAAGGCAGGTCGCATTTCTCAACCGTCACGGCAAAGGACACAAGCTCTCACCAGCCGAAATCCCTTTTGCCGCAAATATATTCGCACTCAAAAAAATCGGCGTCCGCGCCATTATAAGCAGTGGCGCTGTCGGTTCGCTTCGCGACCACATTGCCCCCGGCGACCTCGTCGTCGTCGACCAGTTCATCGACAAAACCTTCAAACGTCAGAACACGTTTTTCAGCGGCTACGGTGCCGTTCACTGCGAAATGGCTCAGCCGGTCTGCACACGCCTGCGAAAAACACTTATGAACATTGCCCGCAATCTCGACCTGAGAACGCACTCGCAGGGTACTTATGTCTGTATGGAAGGCCCGCAATTTTCCACTCGTGCCGAATCCCTCATGCACCGCGAATGGGGCGGCGACCTCATCGGTATGACCGCTATGCCCGAAGCAAAATTGGCAAGGGAAGCACAAATCTGCTATTCGCTCATTGCACTGGCAAGTGATTATGACTGCTGGAAGCCGCACCAAGCAGATATGGATAAGCAGACCCTGCTAAAGGAAATCCTCTCAAATTTAGAGACCGCAACCAACAATTGCCTGCGCCTCATAAGGGCCGTTTTGACAAGCGATGAACAGCTTGTCTGTCAGGATTGTCACTGCAGAAAAAGTCTTGAGCTGGCTGTCTGGACAAACCCAGAACAGATTGCACCTGCCGACAGGGAAAATCTAAAAGCGCTTTTTGAATAGCACCGGCACTTGAAAAATAGGCCGGCTGTTGATATACTAAAAAAGTCTTATCGGCTTTTATAGATTAACCTAATTCGAAAGGGTAACAAAAATGAAAACGCTGGTACAAAAACAATGGGCATTAACTATCGCTGTCGTTTTTGTTCTTATGCTCATTGCCGGCTGCGAGGATCAGAATAAAAATCAGCCTCAAACCAATGTTGAGGTCAAACAAGCCCGTCTGATTGTTTCTGAAAATGTCCAATTACGGAAACAATTGACTTTGGCTCAGGATAAAAACAAAAATAGTGATTCTGAAAAAATACAGTTACAGAAACAATTGACCCAGTCTCAGAATGAACTAAAGAAGTCTGTTGCGGAAACCGCCAAATACAGTGCGGAATTTGCCAAATGCAGCGCCGACATTGCCAAATGCAGCGAAGAACTTACCGCACAAAAAGAGATGGCCGCGGAATATGAAAAACAATTAAATGCTACTCCAGAGGCCAAAAAGGAAAATGCACGAAGTGAGCAGCTTGACAGTATGCTGACAATGGTCATTGACGCAAATAAAATGCTGACGCAGGAAAACGAAAAGCTCAAAGAGCAGGTAGATAAACTTACAAAAGAACTCGAAGAGGCCAAAAAGCTGCCTACCGAACCCACACCTTTGAAATAACCCGCTAATCAGCCTGGCCGCAAACCTGCCGGACGGCTTCTGCAAAGTCGTGTGTTTTTTCGCCGCCGTAGCGTCTCTGCATCGCCGCTACCACAAGACCTACGAACATCGGATGCGGTTTTAACGGCCGGCTTGTCAGACACGGATGTGCCTGTGTACCCATAAAAAACGGATGCGACGGAATTTCCACTATCTGCATTATCGGCTGATTCGGCGCCTTACCGGAAAATACAAGACTGGCTTTTTCCAGCACCTCAATATATCGCGGGTCAACCTCATAGCGATGCCTGAATCGCATTCTAACAGAATCCGCCTTGCCGAAAAGTTTCCACGCAAGCGTCTGCGGTTTTAATTCTATATCCTTTCCACCAAGACGCATATTCCCGCCGAGTCCCTCTATTTGTTTCTGCTCCGGAAGTATGTCAATCACCGCTTCGGAACAGCCAGGCTCAATCTCCGTACTGTTTGCTTTTTTGAGCCCGCACACATTGCGTGCAAATTCTATAACAGCCATCTGAAATCCAAAACACAGCCCCAGGTAGGGCAAATTCTTCTGTCTCGCATATTTTATGCAGGCTATTTTCCCCTCCGTGCCTCTTGTCCCGAATCCGCCCGGCACAATAATCCCGTCCACATCAGCCAGATATTCTGACACATTACTGTCGGTAATATCCGTTGTTTCAATCCACTTGATTTTTACATTACTGCCAAGAGCAATCCCCGCATGTTCGAGTGCATTTATTATCGATGCGTAACTATCCCGCACCGATGTATATTTTCCGGTAATCCCGATGGTCGTATCCTGCCTGGCTGCCCCGATTT
The DNA here is from genome assembly GCA_026386835.1 of Planctomycetota bacterium. Taxonomy (GTDB): domain Bacteria; phylum Planctomycetota; class Phycisphaerae; order Sedimentisphaerales; family Anaerobacaceae; genus JAPLMV01. Next base: position 6,052 of record JAPLMV010000266.1, read on the forward strand.
TATCCGTAAAATCGCACCACTGCGCCCACGCCCTTCTTTCGTGCCGCAGATTGATTCTGTCCTCGATTTTCAATAACCTCAATACCTCAAAGTCCAGCTTGCATTCCCTCAGCATCTCCGGTATCGTATAAATGCTCGCCGAGTCGTGCATGCTGAAAACACGCTCGAATGGCACATTGCTGTAAACGCTGATTTTCTGCCTGGCCTTTTCGCCTACCGGATTGCCTGCCCTGCATGCGATTATGTCCGGCTGAATCCCGCACTGCATCAATTGCTTTATCCCTAATTGTGCCGCCTTTGATTTCTGCTCGCCCAGCGTCTTCGGCTCCAATATGTAAGTCAGCGCCACAAAACAGCAGCTGTTCGGCCCTTCCTCATAAGCCAGCTCGCGCATTGCCTCGATAAAATACGCATTTTCCAAATCGCCCACCGTCCCGCCTATTTCCACAAATACGATATCAGCGTCCGTATCCATC
>JAPLMV010000165.1 GCA_026386835.1 Planctomycetota bacterium
AACTCGATGTGCCTATCGTAGCAAATGACGGCAGGCGAGTTATTGAATCAACTTTTGACCTGCACACTAAGCAATCCTCGAAAAATTGCCTCTCGCAAACCGCCGCAATGGTCAGTCCTTCCCGCTCTTTAACAGGCAAATCCTTTAAGCTGTGTACAGCAAAATCTGCCTGACCCATCAGAATGGCATCTTCCACCTGCGTAGTAAAAAAACCGCTGTCTTTGAGGTCCCACAATGCCGTGTTTCTGTCTCGGTCGCCTTTGGTGGTTATTTCTTTTATTTTTATTTTTATATCAGGATAAATCTTTTTCAAGGCGGAGATGACAATTTCAGTTTGAGCAATGGCAAGCTTGCCCCCGCGGGTTGCAGCAATAAGAACTTTCATCGTCAATCGTTTTTATCCTGTATAAGAAACATTTTATTCATCATTTCCGCTGCATCGAGCTGTTCGGCGATTAATTCTCCATTGCCGTTTCTTTTAAGAAAACTGATTGGCCCGTGCAGCACTTTATTGACCAGCTTCTCTGCAAAAAGCTCCAGTTTCCTGCTGTTATTTTTGCCGAAATCTTTTGCATACCGTTTCGCCTCATTACGAGCCAGGTTAATGCCATTTTTTGTAAGTCCAGAAATCACTGGCACAACATTTAACGAGTTCAGCCAGTCCGCAAATTTATTCGTGAATTCATCGATGATTGCTCTGGCCTTTGGAATCTCCCTCTTTCGTCTTTCCGTGCAGATACCTATTTGTTCCTTCAGGTCGTCGATATTGTACAGCCGAACACGCTTGCATCTCGCGATATCCGGGTCTATGTCCCTCGGCACTGCAATATCTATTATCAAAAGCGGTTTCTTTCTATGCTTTAGAACATTTTCGGCAGCTTTATATGTTATCAATGGCTTAGCCGCAGATGTCGAGCTGATAACCAAATCAACTTCTGTTAATTTTTCGCCAAGCCCTTTTAACCCTGTCGCCTTACCCTTTTTAAGTCGCAGTGTTACCGCTTTTGCCCTGGCGATACTTCGGTTTGCTATCATCAAATCAGACAGACCCGCTTTAATTAAATACCTTGCGACAAGTTCTGCATTTTCACCGGCGCCTATCACCATCGCCGTCGCAGCCGATAAATCCATTTTGTCTTTAGCTAATTCCACAGCAGCCAGGGCGATTGAAACTGCACCGCAGTTAATATTCGTATCGGTTCGCACTGCTTTACCTGCACGAAAGGCACAGTGAAAAAGACGATGAAATAGAAATTTGCTCATTTTGCAGTCAACCGATTCGGCATAAGCTGATTTTACCTGGGACAAAATCTGATTTTCGCCAATCATCTGAGAGTCAAGACCCGCTGCAACCTCAAAAAGATGCCTCACAACGTCGAGACCATCGCTTTCTTGGCTGTATTTATCCCATGCATCAACGGCCTGTGGTTTTACCTGCCTGATAAGTTCTGCCAGGAATTGGATGCAATTGAAAGTTTTTTTGGCATAAACGTAAAATTCGACACGGTTGCAGGTCTCAAGAATTACCGCCTCGATGATCGCTGCATCTGTGCGCATTTTTCTTAGCATCAACTGCCGCTGCACCTCGCCAAAGGAAACCTTTTCGCGAACATCCACAGGGCAGTTATGATATGTTATGTTATTCAAAAACAACTTCATTGCAGATACTTTTTTTCCTACCCCCGAATATTGCCATGGCTGTCCCTGCCGTAATCAATAGCAGTGAAATCCACAGCCACAGCATCATGGGTTTTAGTTTTACATCTATTATAATGCTGCCATGCTCTGTAATCCCATCAAATACAATATAAACATCTTCAAACAAGTTTGTATAAACAGCCGATTCAGATGTGTTCTGGCCGTTTGGATATACATTGTTGTGCGGCCACAGCTTCTTCGGCAGACCATCTTTTTTTACGATTATTTCGGGCCCGGCCTGGTTTATGCCGTCAGCAGACTGCTGCTTAAACGAATCATAAACAAATTCATATTTGTCCCCGAGTATCATTATTTTACCTTTGTCCAGTTGCGTTTGAGCGGTGAGTTCTTTTGATGAAAACCCTGCTGCAACCACCAGTAACAACAGCCCCAGATGTGATATATTTGAGCCGATTTTACCAATACCGTTTGAGCTGTCCCACGGCGCTATCAATATTGCAAAAAAACTAAAGGTGCATATCCCGCAGGCCAGACTCAGCAGGGGGGTGTTATTACCATTTTTATAAACAATATAAGCACACACAAGACCAATACCGCAGCAGCTTGCTGATTTGAGTATGAAGCCGCTTCGCCTCTGAAAATCTGCCACAGCAGCAAGCCCAACTAAAAAAGCTGCGAGAATCCCTACTATAGAAACCACTCTATCATAAAAATCACGTGTCAGCACGGTTTTGAAATTTGAACCTGCAAAGGCCGGCGAAATAATCGGCCATAAAGTGGCAACTCCTATAACAGCAGCGGTGAAAACAAAGATAATAATCATCCAAAACAGCATATTGCGTTTCTTTAGAATAAGTGTGTTTGGCTCTGATGGCCTGACGGTAATAATCTTTGCCGAACGTATAACGCAAATCAGCCACGCTAAAAAACAGCAGCCGATAAATACTAATAATACAGGGTAAGATTCAGACTGACCGAAGCTATGCAGGGACTGTAAAATCCCGCTTCGAGTGACAAAAGTGGCAACAAGGCACAAGACAAACGGTACGGGCATCAGAACAACAGCCCAGAATCTGAACTTGTCTGTTATACTAACCCCTGTAAGACAATGCAGTGCTGCCACCGCTGCAAGCCATGGCAGAAGCGACATATTTTCCACAGGGTCCCATGCCCAGTATCCGCCCCAGCCCAGTTCAATGTATGACCACCGTGCTCCTGTCGCTATGCCAAGTGTCAGAAAACAAATCCCGAAAAGCAGCCATCGCCGCAATTGTTTGTAAATAGCAGTTTCGTTTATCACATCTGCGAAGACCGCCGTGATGATGATTACAAAAGGAATCAGAAAAGCGGAGTAACCTATGAATAATATAGGTGGATGAACGATGTTCCATAAATTCTGAAGCAGCGGATTAAGACCTGTTCCGTTATTTACAGCCGCAGAGCTGCTCGCAAAAGGTCTTGCCGAAAATAGCAAAAGGGCCGAAAATCCCAAGCACACAGCCGAGCCGACCGACAAGGCGATATTGTTGAATCTGATATTTTTACTCGTTCCGGGCGATATAAGCCACATCGTAAAACATATAAATGTGCATACCGACCATAATAGAAGCGAACCAGCTGAACAGGTCCAGGCGGCGCTTAGCTTGTAGAGAAACGGCAATTTTGTTGAGCTGTACTGCGTCACCGCAGCAACTGAAAAATCATCCCCGATAAAGGCGGCTATGAGCAGAACAAAACTCGCTATGGATATCGCCATCGCCGAAAAAATCGCCCGCCTGCCGCCCAATAGTAAGATTTTTTTTGCTGCCTGGGGTTCTTTTTTCAAGGCCGAAATGCCCACAAAGACAGCCAAACCGCAAAGTATAAAATTTACTGCCAGAAGACCCGCACCAAGATAATGTATATATCCAGCCACTGGCTAACCTCCTAAAAATACCTGCAAATCCCTTGCTTTTTAATTCAGGGCCTAATCAAGCAGACCGTCATAAGTCCGAACGCCGTCAACCACCTTGCAGATGTGAACCGCGTACTTGTCGGCATATTCCGGCCGGCTACGCGGATATCCAACGTCGACGGCCTTTTTAACGGCATTTACACTCCCTGCGGCAACAAGAGCACCAGATGCGCCTTTGTCACCGCCCCCGAGCATTCGCTCACCGAACACGCCCGGCACAGACTTCACAATATCACACATCGTTTCCAGTTCCGGTCCTGAAATCTTATACTCATCACGCAGAGCTGTCCCGTCCTGACGGAATATATTCCCCACCATTTCAATATCGCCCGCCTTCCAGGCCTTCAGCATCTTGTAAAAACGCTTTTGTGCATGATATATGTATTTCAAACGGTCACACAAATTTGGATACTTGCCTGCAAAGTCGGCTGTTATCTTTTTATAAAGACCATCGTTACTTATATCAGCAAGACACGAGATTTCATAGCCGGCCTTTTTCAGTATTTCTACCAGTTCCTCACACTCAACTCTTCGGATTTTATAGGTTGATTTTTCCAGCCCAGGTCGAACCGTTCCGGTATCAAGACTGACCAGCCGAAAATCAGCCGCTCCTTTACCCAACGGAACATATTTTATGGAACGATTCTTTGGATTATAATGCGTCCCCATACCCTCACGGGCGAAAAGTATCATTATCTGGTCGAGTTTGCCGCAAGGTGAACCGATGTAATCGTTTTCTACCGCCTGCGCAAGTTCTACAATCTTAAACTGATCCTTGATTTCGATGCCGTTGACGTCGAGAATCGACAAAATAAGATTTAAGCTCAGCGACGCCGACCGTGACATTCCGCCACCTGGAATATTTCCATATACTACCGCATCGATACCATTCCTCAGATTTAATCCCTTACGCCTGAGAATATATTCGACTCCGTAAGGAAACCTTGCCCAACTGTCAACGACGGTTTTGGGAGATGGTACATCCCCTGCAGTAAATTCTACAACGCCGTCGCAGGGAAAGTTTCCGCTAAATAATCTGAATCGACCGGTTTCATTGGCTTTGTATGCCATCCATATAAACCTGCTCGTCCCTACGCCGAAT
>JAPLMV010000206.1 GCA_026386835.1 Planctomycetota bacterium
ATTTACTGGAACCAGAAGCAATGAGTATAAAAAAGTTGGACAAAAAAACGTTCGCAGATTTCGTTGACAATCTAATATCAACTGAAAAAGTAATAGCTGTGCAGGCAAAGGGCGACAGGTTCGATTTTGCACCGCTCGAATCCGCGAAGGATTTGCGGCTCGGTTACGATGTTACCCTCCAGCCGCCGAAAAAATATTTTCAGCCCCCTGTTGAAACGCTGGTGACATACCAGATGGGTGACGGCTATAAATCGCAGTACGACTGCGAAAAGTTTATTCTGCTCGGCGTGCATCCTTATGATATGATTGCGCTGAACCAGATGGATATACTTTTCAGTCAGGATAATTATGACACCCATTATATGGCAAGACGAAATAACGCGACCGTAATCGCCTGCGATGTGGTCAAACCCTCGAAGAATGTATTTGCCTCGTCGATGGGAACAGCGGTTGTAAAGAATGGTTACGACATACTTTTAACCGATATCGGCGATGGATATGTAGCCGAGGCCGCGACCGATAAAGGCCGATTGCTGCTCGAAAAGGCCAAGGGAGCCGGTGAGGCAGGCAAAGAGGAGTTGAAAAAGCGCCAGCAGGTCTGGGAGAAAAACGAAAAGGTCTTGAACAAGCACAAACTCAAATGCAAGCCGTCCGATTTGCCCAGCTTGCTCGAAAAAGCATATACCCATCCGGTGTGGGAAGAAAAAGCAAAGACGTGTTTTAGCTGCGGTTCGTGCAACCTGGTTTGTCCGACCTGCTATTGCTTTAATGTTCAGGATGATGCGAGCTGGGATATGAAGACCGGAAAACGCGACAGAATTTGGGACGGCTGTCTGCTCGACGGCTTTACTAAGGTCGCTGGAAATCATGAATTCAGGAAGAACAGGGCAGACCGATTCCGCCATCGCATTTACAGGAAGGGTAAATATGTCCCAGCCAAAATAGGCGGACAGATTGCCTGCATCGGCTGCGGAAGATGCGTCGGGGCATGCCTGCCGGACATCGCTAATCCGGTGAATGTGTATAACAGGCTGGTTGATGATATCGGCGTTAAGTAAGCCGATTTGTTTATAAACGATAAGGAGTCTCACTGATGTGTGAATGTTGCGGTACAAAGAAAGATATATATCTGCCGCAGTTGGCCACGGTAAACAAGGTCAGGATGATGAACGGCACCGAATTGTATGTACATCTTTCGATGGATGACGGCGAACTCGGATATAAGCCGGGCCAATTCGTGGAGGTATCAATTACGGGCATGGGTGAGGCGCCGATTTCAATATCGTCATCCCCGACACAAAAAGGCGGCTTTGAACTTGTCGTCAGAAAGATAGGCAATGTTACAAATGCAATTCACAAATTAAAAACCGGCGACAAAATCGGCATTCGAGGCCCGTTCGGCAACGGCTGCTATCCTGTCGAACAGGCGAAAGGCAAAGACCTCGTTTTCATCTGCGGCGGAATAGGCCTTGTCCCCCAGCGCTCTTTTATCAATTACGTCCTCGATAACCGCGAGAAGACTGCTGGCATGGCAATGTCGGTGTCGTTACCACTCTGATACCCAAGATTGAGTCAAAGCTTGTATCTTCACAGGTTTTTGTGTGCGGCCCGCCGATTATGTATAAGTTTGTGCTTATGGCACTCAAAGAAGCCGAGGTAAAACCTGAAAACATTTACCTCAACCTCGAAAGAAAAATGAAGTGCGGTGTAGGCAAGTGCGGCCACTGCCAGATTAACAACTTTTATGTCTGTATGGATGGACCAGTGTTCCGTTTTTGTGACCTGGGTTCGACGCCGGAGGCAATATAAAT